>JAGCDY010000084.1 GCA_017650925.1 bacterium | reverse complement strand
TATTTGATTCGTAAAAGCCTGTAAAGTCTTGAGATCAACATCGGCCATCAGGGAAATTGCAGATCCAAAGGCCAATATGAAAATTAATGTCTTTTTCATGTAAATCCCTCCATCTTGTTGAGTAATTCTATTATCCCAAAATTGAAAAAAAAAAATAGCCCCCCTATGTGTTAGGATAGTTAGACGGTGAGATTTTCTAAATATATATTATTGGAGTTCAGTCTTTCAGGCAGCCGATTGGGCAGACGAAAACACCGTCTTCCGGACGACGGTAAGCCAGATCGCCAACTGCCGTCAGAATCATCATAAACGAAGGTTTCTGCATTTTCGTATCGTCAATTTTATCAGCCAATTTCTTCAGCGTTTCAGCGCCTTTGTCAATCAACGCTTGCCCGCCTATTTTAATTTCCACAAGGCCGTACGAGCCGTCGCGAAGGTAAACGACCGCGTCGCATTCCAATCCGGAAGCGTCGTGATAATGACGGACCTCGCCCAAAGAAGCTTCAGCGTAAACGCGCAGATCGCGCACCGCCATAGTCTCGAACAAAATGCCGAAAAGTTTCAGATCGTTCATCAAGCCGCCGGGGCCGATCCGCAAAGACGCCGTGGCTATGGAAGGATCGGCAAAATAGCGTGTGTCGGCCGTCCTGATTGGCGTCTTGCTGCGAAGATTCGGGCACCAGGACGGCATATCCTCTATCGTGAAGATCTTCTTTAACGCGTTTATGTAAGAATAAACAGTGTCAGTATCAAAAGATGAGGCTTCGTTTGCCTCAAGATCCGCGCTGATAACTGAAGCTGAGGATTGAGTTCCCTGAAGACGCGCCAAAGATCGCAAAAGACGTCTGGCTCTCTCCTCGTCCCGGTTCACTCCGTCGCAGCGCGATATGTCTTTTTTCACGACGGCTTCCAAATAATCAAAAGCGGGATCCAACGCGAGGTCGCGCGGAAGATCAAGAGAATTTGGGAACCCGCCCCTGCAAAGTAGGAACGCGATATCAGGCAATTCCGAAACAGAAGACCGAGCGCCGGTGGGATCTTTTCCCGCGAATAATTCTTTTAACGAAACCTTTCCTGAGGACTCACCGCTTTCCCAAAGGCTCATCGGGCGCATTTTAATCCAGGAAAAACGTCCCGTTCCGCTATGGAACATCTCGTCTTCCTTTGCCGGAACAGCAGAGCCTGTAAGCAAAAAGATACCGTTGGAATCAGCATGATCGACTTTGTAACGAATCGCGTCCCAAATTATCGGCGCGAGTTGCCATTCATCGATCAATCTCGGATAATCCCCTTTGAGTATTTCATCCGGATCAATTTTGGCTAAAAGAATATTTTGCTCCCTCTTTTGGGGCTCGTCAAAATAAATGACGCTTTTGGCAGCCTGTTCGCAAGAGGTAGTTTTGCCGCACCATTTTATTCCCTCAACAAGGATTGCGCCGGAGGTTTGAAGCTTCCGCGCTAAAATGGCGTCAAATATCCTTTTCCTATATTTTTTCATGCCTAAATTATACCATATTTACCAGCCGTTTTTGGATGCGTTCGGTCATTTGTTGAACTTTCGTTCGGCAATTTGTTGAGTTTTCGTTCGGTAATTTGTTGAAAATAGCCGCTGATTTTTGGTGGAAAAACATTGAGCAAATCGCTTCCATAAATTAGCGGAAACGATTTGCTAGCAATTACTTAAGCCTGAAATTAGGCCCCTGTGAGGGGGTTGAGTTCTTACCTGATCGTCAGGTTCGCTTTGGAAAGGGCTTCCAGGACCTTCTGGTGGGCCTTGTCCACTTCCTCTATCGTGAGCGTCCTGTCCTCGGCGCGGTAAGTCAGCCTGTAGGTAAGGCTCCTCTCACCTTCCGCCATCTTGTCGTCGCGGTAGAGGTCGAGGACAGAAACGTCGGTAAGGAGTTTCCCGCCGGCTTTCCTGATGACGGAAACGACGTCCTGGTTGCTGGTTTCCGCCGGCACCATCAGGGAGACGTCCCTTTCGGAGGCCGGGAACTTGGGCAGCTTCTTGTAGGTGTAGGATTGGCGGGCGGTCTCCGTTATGACGTCGAGGTCGAGTTCGCAGACAACAAGGCGGCCCTTGAGGTCAAGGTCTCTCACGACTCTGGGATCCATCTCGCCGATGAAGCCGAGTTCTTTTTTCTTGCCGTGGTAAGTAAGGGAGATCTTGGCGGTCCTGCCGGGATGGAGGCCCGGAATAGCCACGGCCTCGAAAGACATTTCCGGAAGGCCTAAGCGTTCCTTGAGAATCTCCAATACGGTCACGCCGTCGGTGTAGTCCACTTCCTTGGCTTTCTCAGACCAGGTCTTCTCTTTGGCTTCGCCCCAGAGAGCGAAGGAGAGTCTTTCAAGTTCCGTGAAGCTTCTGCCGTCGGGGGCGTTCAAATAGGCGCGGCCAAGCTCGAAAAGCTTGACGCCCTGCTGACCTTTGGCGGAGTTGGTCTGGCAGTTCTTGATGAGTCCGGGATAGAGTATCGTCCTGACCTGGGATTGGTCTAATGTGGCGGAGTTGGAAAGATAGATGATGTCCTCTTCCTTAACTTCCGCGCCCGCCGCTTTCATAAGTTCCGAGGAGACCAGCGTGGGGTTAAGGACTTCCCTAAGGCCGGCGCCAGCCAGGATATTCCTGATCTTGTCGCGCATGAGGAAGTTCGGCGGAACGGGTTTCTGGCTGTAATAAGGAATGCTGTCGTCCAGCGGGACGGAATCGTAGCCCAGCATCCTGGCCAGATCCTCGGAGAGGTCGGCGCTGACTTTTACGTCCACGCGGTAATCTGGCACAGTGACGCTGACCTGATCCCCGCTTTCCGGGGTAAGCTTGTAATTGAGGCCGGTAAGAATTTTTCGCGCCTCTTTCTCCGCAATGTCCATGCCAAGAAGACCGGTGCATTTCTTAAGGGAGATGCTGATCGTTTCGCTCTTTCCCAGGTTGTTCGCGTCCACCACGCCTTTTCTGGCGACGGCGCCCGCGAATTGGGTCATGAGTTCCACCGCGCGCTCGCTGGCGTATTCGCAGGTGCCGCGGATGCATCTCTCGTAGCGGCCGGAGGCTTCCGACTGCAAGGCGAGTTTTCTGGAGGTTCTTCTGATATTCGGTCCGTAGAAATAGGCGCTCTCAAGCAGAATAGTCTCAGTGGCGTTCGTCACGCCGGAATCTAATCCTCCCATCACGCCGCCGATGGCCACGGGCTTTTCGCCGTCCGTGATCATGAGCATTTCATTGTCCAGCGTTCTTTCCTCGCCGTCCAGCGTCACGAACTTCTCGCCTTCCTTGGCGCGACGCACCACGATCTTTTTCGTGGCGATCTTGGCGTAGTCGAAGGTGTGCAGCGGCTGGCCGGTCTCCAGCATCACGTAGTTAGAGATGTCCACCACGTTGTTGATGGGGCGCATGCCGCAATGGTAGAGCCTGAACTGCATCTTAAGCGGAGACGGTCCGATCTTAACGTTGTCTATGATCCTCGCGGTGTAGCGCGGGCAGAGCTCAGGATCGTCCACCGCGACGGCAACGCCGTCTTTGGATTCCAGATCGTTCACGGGATACTCGGGTTTCCTGGGCTGCCAGTTGAGATACTTCTCGTCCGTCAGGGACAGTCTTGCCGCTATTTCCCTGGCCACGCCGATGTGGGACAAAAGATCCGGGCGGTTGCCGGGAATGTCCAGCTCGAAGATCCAGTCCTCGCCCTGAAGCAGCGTGGAGAAGGGCGTGCCCGCCGTGAATTTGCTGTCGAGGAAGAGCAGCGATTCGTGGTCGCCAGAAATGCCCAATTCATCCGCCGCGCAGCACATGCCGAAGGAGTCAACGCCCCTAAGTTTCGAGGCCTTGATCTTGAAGTCCCCGAAGTTCGCGCCGATCTTGGCCACCGGCACGGTGTCGCCGACTTTTATGCCGGGAGCGCCGCAGACGATCTGCAGCACTTCGTCGCCTACGTCCACTTTGCAGACGTGCAGTTTGTCCGCCTGGGGATGCTCGGCCACTTCCAGAAGCTTTCCTATTACCACGTTGTCATAGGACATCCCGACTTTCTTGAGACCGTCCACCGTCATGCCCTGGGCGGTCATGATCTTGGACAGTTCCTCGGGAGTATAGGGAATGTCAATAAGTTCTTTCAGCCATTCGTACGATATATTCATGCTTCACCTCTAAATTACTCTTTCTTGGCCGCCGCTTCCGCCTTGGCCTTCTCAGCCTGCAGATACGCCATCACAAGGCCTTTGCCGACGCGCATGCTCTGAAGTAGAGACCTTTGCGCCGGGCAGTTGTAAGCGCAGCTTCCGCATTCGATGCAGTCCCTGACGCGCAGCTGCATCAGAAGATCCACGCGCTTGGCGATGGCCGCCTGGTCCAGCTGCGTGGGGGAAAGCCCCATGGGGCAGACCGTCAGGCATTTTCCGCAGCGCAAACAGGGATCCTGGTTGGCCTTCTCGGCGAAGGCCTCGGAGAACGCCAGGATGCCGGACGTTCCCTTCGTCACGGGAATATCGAGATTGCCGGTGGCGAAACCGGTCATCGGTCCGCCCAAAACAAGCTTAGAGAGTTTCTCGGGAATAAGACCGGCCTGCTCCAATACGAAGCCTATCCTGGTGCCGATCTGCACGAGATAGTTTCCGGGCCTGGTCACGGCGTCGCCGGAAACGGTAACGACTCTCTGCACCAAAGGAAGCCCGGTATCGAAAGCGTCCGCCAAAGCGCAGGCCGTGCCGACGTTGAAGACCGCCGCGCCCACCGCCGCCGGCAAAGCGCCGGAGGGCACTTCCCTGCCGGTCAGGGCGTAGATGAGCTGTTTCTCGCCGCCCTGCGGGTAGCGCGTCCTAAGTGGCTGCACGAAAAGCCCGGGGTAAGCCCCGCCCGCCAATTCCTTATTCAAGGCCTCGATGGCTTTGGGCTTGTTCTTCTCTATGCCAATAATGCACTTCTCACAGCCGAAGCCCAGTTTCAAAAGGAACGCGCCCCTCAAGACTTTCCCGGGGCTTTCCAGCATGAGCCTGTTGTCGCAGTTCAAAAAGGGTTCGCACTCCGCGGCGTTGATCAGAACCACTTCGATCTTCTGATCGGGCGGAGGGCTGAGCTTCACATGGCTCGGGAACGTCGCGCCGCCCATGCCGGCCAGACCGGCCGCGGCCACGGCTTTCTTGACGGCTTCCGCCGTCAGTTCCGTGCAGGTGCTTTCCTCGAACGCCAGCGGATTCTCCTCGTCCGGCTTGATCTCGATGGCCGGAACCACGCGCCCCAGAGCGTTACAGGCCGTGTCGAGCTTTACGACCGTCCCGTTGACGGGGCTGTGCACCGCGGCGGAAACGAACCCGCCCGGCTCCCCTATAACCTGTCCCCTGGAAACATGGTCGCCCTTCGCCACCACGGGCTTGCAGGGCGCGCCGATATGCTGGGACAGAGGCACCAAAAGCGTCTCCGGAAGCGGCATGGCCGTTATCGGAGCGTTGGCGGTTATGAACTTGTAGTCCGGCGGATGAACGCCGCCCTTGAATGTGAAGACTTTCATACCAATAAATAAAGTTTGGATTATTTATTTATTGTATCAAAAGCCCCCTTTTTCCGC
>JAGCDY010000083.1 GCA_017650925.1 bacterium | reverse complement strand
GGTTCGTGCCCGATCCTCCGAAAGAGGATAAGGAATAATAATCATGAAAAAGCTTTCGCTTCTTGCTCTGCTGTTCTGTCTTTCCGTTCTGGCTGATCCCGGCAAGATCTACCTTGCCAACGCCGTCATCGATCCCGAGGCTCCGGAGATCAATTCCATCGGGGCGGTCTGCTCGCTTTCCTCCGCCGGCACGCGCCTCTACGTCGTCCAGCCCGAAAGCAATTTCACCCCCAAGGAGCGCGAGAGCGCGAAATCTCTGGGAATTATCTTCCGCGGCAACATTCCGCCCAACGCCTATCTCATTGAAGCAGGCGAAAGCGAGTTGGCTGCTCTGAAACAGCGCTTTTCCATTCTTTACGCCGGCGAGTTCCTGCCGGAATACAAGCTGCTTTACCCAGGAGCGAACGAGGTGAGCGTCAGCGCTGTCGGCGAGGAGGAGCTTCATCCCGTGCAGGTCGGCACCTTCAGGGAAGAATGTCTTCCCGATATCGTGAAGGCGCTGGAAGCTTTGGGAGCTTCGGACATCAAGAAAGTCAGCGGGACCTTGGAACCTTGCGTGCAAACGCGGCTCACCAACAGCCAGGCCTACGAGATCGCCAAGAGGGGAGACGTGGCCTTCGTCGAACCTTACGCTCCGGCGAAGCCTTTGAACGACGTCGCCAAGAGCGCGCCGCTCGCCAACCTTGAGGATCTTCAGCTGGCCGGCTACACCGGCAAGGGGCAGATGGTCTGCATCCAGGATTCCGGCCTTGACAACGGCGACCTTGAGAACATCCATCCCGATTTCAAGAACAAGAAAGTCATCGGCCGCTGCACCACGGTAGTCGCGGCAGAGCGCGGCTCCTATGACGACTGGCGCGACCTCGATGGATACGGCCACGGCACGCATGTCTCCGGCTCGGCCGTCGGAACAGGAGCCGCCAGCGGCGGCCAATACCGCGGCATGGTGCCCGACGCCTCGCTCTTCATGCTGTGCGCCGGCAAGAGCAACGGATACCTTGGCGTTGGAACCTTTGATGATCTTACGAACACCTATCATTCCGGCTGCCGCGTCATGAACAACAGCTGGGGCATCACCAGCGACGGCTATTACAGTTCGGATGCGCGTTTTTACGATTATCTGATATGGTCTTACCCTGACTATACGATCTGCTTTTCCTCAGGCAACGCGAACCAAAAATTGAAAGTTCCCACGGAAAGCACCATGAACGAAGCTTCCGCCGCCAAGAACGTCATCACGGTGGGCGCGGCGGAAAGCTACCGCCCGGACTACGGCGAAGACGCCGTTCCGGATGACGGAGTGCATCAGGGCATGGCTTGGTTTTCCAGCCGCGGACCCTGCCGCGACGGCAGGATCAAGCCGGACGTCGTGGCTCCCGGCACCGCCATAATGTCGTGCTTAGCCGGCTCCGCGAAAACTTCCGTCAGGGATGAATATTATCATTACCTGGACGGAACCAGCATGGCCAGCCCGATCACGGCCGGCTGCTGCGCGCTCATAAGGGACTATCTGAATAAAAAACACGGGGTGTCCTCGGCCAGCGCCGCGCTTGTGAAAGCGATCCTTGTTACCGGCGCCCGCACTTTGATCCCGGGGCAGTATGAGGATGAATTTGAGGACGTCAGGCCCAACCCGGTGGAAGGGTACGGGCACATCAACATAAAGAGGAGCCTGGAGCCGGAAAACGGCGAGATGAAATTTACTGAATTCACTTTCACCGAGAACGGACAGGCTGTCACCAACGTCTATTCCAAGAGCGTCGTTTGCGACCTGAACGTGGGGCTCGTCTGGACAGACTATCCCGGTTCCGTCGGCAACTACACGCAGCTCGTCAACGACCTCGACCTCTACGTCGTCGGACCGAACGGCAAGACCTACACCTTGAATGACCACCTCAACAACGTGGAAGTGCTCAACATCTACGAGGTCCCGGAAGGCGATTATCAGGTCATCGTGAAAGCAAAGAACATCATGCAAGGTCCCCAGTCCTGCGCCCTGGTCTTCCTTTACAGCGCGAACGATCATACCTCAAAGGTCGAAAAAGGTTACAAGTCTTTCGATTGGAAAGGCAGCTTCACCGTTTCCATGTCCGGCACGGCGGGAAACAATGGCTTGGCCGCGCTCCTCATCAACGGCATAGCGGGCATTTTCAACAACGCCTACGACGTCTATGTGGGGCAGAAATTTCTGCCGCGGATGGAAAAGGGCAAGCTTGTCTACAAAGAGGGGACCCTCTCCTTTTCTTATTCGCCGAAGAACAGCAAGTTCTCCTACCAGGACAAGGATCCCAAGGAGCGCGTCTCGCTTCTCAACTATTACAACGGGACGATCTATTACACTTACCCCGACAAATGTTCCATTAAAGGCAAGGGGACCATCGGCGGACTTGAGAGCGAACTCACGGAGGAATCCCTGCTGACGCTTCTCAACAACAACGACGGTATGAATTTCGCCGTGGGAGATTCGCTGATCAGAATGGAGAACAAAGGCAAGACCATGAGCTATTCCGGTTCGCCCTCGGAAGGCACATCCGTGAAAGCTTCCGTGAAGATCAAGACCGGCAAGTTCAACTTCAAGATGAAGGTCGTGAATTCTGACGGCGTAAGCGGCGCGGTCTCCTTAGACCCAGGCATTGAGGCAATGATCCCGCGCGACAACAACTAGCGAAAAATTGAATTAAGGATAGATCATGAAAAAACTCTCCCTTCTGGTCGTTTTGCTTTCCCTGGCGGCGCTGGCCGATCCGGGAAAGATACGTCTCTTGACCGCCACCATCGATCCTAGCGCGCCTTCAGTCAACGCTATCAGCGAGCCTGTCTGCTTGCTGTCCTGCGAAGGCACGCGCCTCTACATCATCCAGCCTGAAACGAACTTCACGCCGGAAGAAAAGAAGGCTGTGGAAGCGCTGGGCGCCAAATTCCAGGGCAACATCCCGCCCAACGCCTACATCGTCGAGGCAGGGGAGAAAGAGCTGGCGGCCGTCAAGGAGAAATTCACCCTTCTTTACGCCGGAGAGTTTTTACCCGAATACAAACTGCTCTACGTGCCGGGCGGCGCCGAACGCGTCGAATCTGTGGGCGGCGGCGAGGACACCTATTTCGTCCAGGTGGGCGCGGTCAGGGAAGAATACATCTCCGCCATCATGCAGGCGGCTGAGGAATTGGGAGTGAAAGACGCCGAGAGGATCTACAACACTCTGGAACCCTGCTTCCGGGCGCACGTGACCGATTTCCAGGCCAGATCTTTGGCCGAAAGGGGAGACGTGGCCTTCATCGAGCCCTACGCCATAGAGGAGCTTTTCAACGACCAGGCCAGGACGGACTACTCCTGCAACGTCGACGACATGCAGCTGGAAGGCTACACCGGCAAAGACCAGATGGTCTGCATCCAGGATTCCGGCCTTGACAACGGCGACCTGGACAACATCCACCCCGACTTCAAAAACAAGACCGTCAAGGGCCGCAACACCGCTGGCATCGCCTGGGAAAGGGGCACCTATGACGAATGGTACGACGCCGGCAACCACGGAACGCATGTGGCCGGCTCCGCCACCGGCACTGGCGCAGCCAGCGACGGCCAATTCCGCGGCATGGCCTGCGACGCCTCCCTCTTCGTCCTCTGCGCCGGATTGAAGAACGGCTACATCAGTTCCGGCACCGAGGAAGACCTGCAGAACACCTACAACCAGGGCGCCCGCGTCATGAACAACTCATGGGGCTCCACCGGCAACGGCTACTACGGTTCCGGCACGCGCCTCTACGACCAGATCATCTGGAACAACAAGGACTACACCATCTGCTTCTCTTCCGGCAACGCCAACAGGAAAATGGACCTGCCGACGGAGTGCACCCTCGGCGTCACTTCCGGCGCCAAGAACATCATCACGGTGGGCGCCTCGGAAAGCTACCGCCCGGAACAGGGCGACGGCTGCTATCCCGACGACGGCGTGCACCAGGGCGTGACGAGCTTTAGTAGTCGCGGCCCCTGTCTCGACGGGCGCGTCAAGCCTGACCTTCTGGCTCCCGGCACCGGCGTCAACTCCACTCTCGCTTCCTCCGAACACACTTCCGTGAGGAGCAAATATTACACCTACATGGGCGGCACCAGCATGTCCTCGCCGCTGGTCGCCGGCTGCTGCGCGGTCGTCAGGGATTACCTGCAGCACAACAGGCATGTTTCGAGCCCCAGCGCCGCGCTCGTGAAGGCGGTCCTCCTTACCGGCGCCAGGTCGCTCTATCCCGGCCAGTACACGCGCTACCAGGAGATCCCCAACGTGAGGCCCAACAATGTCGAGGGGCACGGCCACATCAACGTCAAGGAAAGTTTGGAGCCCACGGACGGCAGGATGCAGTTCAAGGAAATGACTTTCACAAGGACCGGCCAAACCATCACGAACACCTTCGAGAAGCCCGCGGGCGTCGATCTGAACGTCGGCCTCGTCTGGACGGACTATCCCGGCACTTACGGCACCGAGAAAGCGCTGGTCAACGACCTCGACCTCTACGTCATCGCGCCGAACGGCTCCTCCTACACCAGGAACGACCACGTCGACAACAACGAGGTCCTGCGCCTGGGCGATTTGGGCGCCGGACAGTACAAGGTCATTGTCAAGGCTAAAAATATCATGGAAGCCAACCAGCCCTGCGCCGTGGTCTTTTCTTACGGCAAAGGCTGGAGAGTGGGCGAGCTTAGTTTGACCAAGGAGCCTTTCTTCGAGTGGAAGCAGACGACCTGCGACCTTTCCCTCACGAACCTCGTGGCCGACAGCTACGTCACCTATTACGCCGAGATCTTGACCGATCCGGAAAAAGTCTTCAGCCTCGACAAGACCAAAGGAAAATTCGCCAAGGGCGAGACTGTAAAGCTTACGGCCGATCTTTCCAAGGCGACTTCCGCGCGTCCCTACTGCATCGTGAAAGTGAACGCCGAGACCGCCGGCTGCGTCGTCAGGAAGATCTCCGTGGCTAATGGTTCCGACGAGGAAGGCTACACCCTTTACAAGGAAGACTTCACGCAGGGCGGCTTCTACGATCTCGTAGGGGAGGACGCCGCGCTCTCCACCACCAAGAAGACCAAGCTCGAACCGAAGACCGTTTCCCCGGATTATTTCGACGAAGTTTTGAGCGAGGACTTCGAAGGCTATGAAGTCAACGAATCCGTCATCGGCCAGAACGGCTGGTCGGTGGGCTACGGCCGCGCCACCAACGGCTACGCCATCGTGCGTTAAGAAAACAGAGCGGGCGTCGTTAACAAGTACCTTCAGATCGCTTATATCAGCGACCTTTACGCTCCGCACCTGAGGGTCCAGGGCATCAAGCAGAACTGGACGCAGGGACATGCCCACGGATATTTCAAGATCTCCGCCAGGGTGAAGATGTCCGGCAACAGCAGCAAGACCATTTCGCTCTTCACCCCCGACATCGGCGAGAACACCTTCCAAAGGCACGGCGGCGGCTACATTATTTCGACAGGCGGCAAGGACGAGCTTGGCCAGACATACGGGTCGCAAGGCTATCTCGATCCCAACGAATGGACGGATCTGGAAATGCTCATCGAAGCGGACGCTGTGAAGGTCAACGGCGCCAACCGCCACGCCCTCAGAAGAGTCAAGTTCGCCGGCGTGACGGAAGACTGCTACGGCATCTACGGTTCGAGCGGCAACAACGATAACTTCTCGGTCCTGCGCTTCTTCCAGTGGGGCGAGGGCGACTTCTGCGTCGACGATCTCAAGGTCGAGCGCTACGTCACCGACATTCCCTATGAGAAGCTGGCCATTCTGACCAACAACGATACCGGTTCCTCCGATCCCAACTCCGACGGCCTTTTCGCCAAGGTCGGCGTGCCCATAGGCGTGCAGGACAAATTCGACCTGCAGTTCAACGTCAGCGTGGCCATGAACGACAAGGTCTCCACTCTTGTCCTAGGCCAGAACAGCAACAACCGCCAGTTCCAAAGCCAGTTCACCAACGAGGGCGGCGACTTCCTGCTCGAGCTGACAGACCTTCTGACCGATCCGCATCTAATTGAAGACCAGTTCCCGACCAACGAATTCATCGGCTACGGCTACAAGATCAACACCGCTCCCTCTCGAAAGCTTCTGCACAGGCTCTTTGTGAACGGCAAGAACATCTCCGTGGAGAAAGAACTGACCTCCACCGCCATCAAGCCTATCGCCAGCGTCGACTCCATACGCATGTATCTTGGCAAGGGCAGGGGCGAGGCGCTCATCAAGTCTATGGAAGCGAAACTTGTTCCCATCGAGAAAGCTTCGCTCGGCATCATTCAGCAACCCTTCAGGATCGGGGAGCTTGAGACCGAGTGGGTCCTGACCAACGCCGCGCCGGCCCAGGAGATCAGCTTCACGGCCAGCATTACTTCCGGCGCCGACCTCTTCGAGGTCAGCCCCGCGAGCGGCACCTTCACCGACAGGATGACCATCACGCTGCGCTGCAAGGAAGCCAGCGACGTTTACGGCATCGACACCGGATACATCAAGATCGACGCCGGCGACGCGGGCGTTATGACGAGAAAGTTCATCCGTCCCAGAGGCAGCGACAGGAAGGGATACCTCTTGTATTCCGAGAACGTCTCCGACTGCGTGGGACAGCTTCTGGACGAGGTGGACAGCTCCTGGAGCCAAAAGGAGAAACTCTCCATCGCCGCGATGTCCGAAGGCAATTCCTCCTTCATCAGATTGGGCAGAAGCGTCAGCTCGACCTTGCCCTCTGGCGACCAAGGCGCCTTCCTCTTCATCGGCGTGCCGGAAGGCCACAGCACCAACCTCAATTTCCACGTCAGCTGCAAGCTGCGTTTCTTCGACGATTACTCCGGCTACCTCTACCTGACCCAGAACGAGGACCAGCGCCAGTTCCAGAGCGCCTTCTCTTCCATCAACAACGGCGGCCAGAAGCAGGTCAAGCTGACGCTCACGGACTACACCAGGAACACCGGCCTCTTTACCAAGAACGCGCCCAGGAACGAGTGGATCAGCTACGATTTCGTTCTGAACCTCCTGCCGAG
>JAGCDY010000011.1 GCA_017650925.1 bacterium | reverse complement strand
CATATAAGCATAGCACGCCGGATAACAGCAGTTCCCATCCGTACGCATCTTTAAAAGCGCATCGGAAAAATCATCCAGCGTGAAGTGGCCTGGTTCTTCGCAGAGTTTTTTAAATTCAGTCGCGATATTCAAAAAATGAGAGTCGTCCGGCCAAGTAGGATTGTCGACCTGACACAAGACAAAGAGCGGTACCTTAGCAAAGTCAAGCCAGTTCGTGACAGATTCCGCCAGCGTTCCATTTAAAATGATTTCCTTCCAAATCGGCAGCCACTCTTCCTTGGGTGAGGTTCTGTGATATTCCCAGGAAGCCTGAAGGGAATCCTTAATTTCTTTTTCCGCAGCGTATTTTTCAATGTTCGCGGCTAGTTTTTGTTTGGGCGTAAGCGAAACGTCATTTTCATCCGCAAAAGAAGAAACGCAAAGCGCAAAAACGATACTTGCAAAAACAAGCAAAAGATAGTTTGTCTTTTTCATGGTACAACCTTCGGGCGATGGTTTACACGATTCTAAAACTGTGTATACTATTTTACCATACTTTTGTGTCAAAAAAAAAAAAAAAGCAAGCGTAAGTCGCTTGCTTTAAACTAGTTGCACTTTTTATGAGCGGAAGGTGACGACGGAACCGGGGGCGACGTTGGATGTCACCCAGCTGTTGCCGCCTATGGTGGCGCCTTTGCCTATGGTCACATCGCCGAGAATGGTGGCGTTAGCGTAGATGATGACGTCGTCCTCGATGGTCGGGTGGCGCTTGATGTTCCTCGCTTCCCTGGCGTTGGCGGGGAAGGATTTGGCGCCTAGCGTGACGCCCTGGTAGAGCTTAACGTTTCTGCCGATGACGGTGGTCTCGCCGATGACTACGCCGGTGGCGTGGTCGATGAAGAAGCGTTCGCCTATTTTGGCGCCAGGGTGGATGTCAACGCCGGTTCTTCTGTGGCCGTATTCCGTCATGATCCTCGGGATAAGGGGAACGCCCATAGAGTGGAGTTCGTGGGCCAGGCGCTGGATGGCGATGGCCTGAAAGCCCGGATAGCAGAGGATCACTTCCTCCTTGGCGAAGCAGGCGGGGTCGCCGTCGTAGGCGGCCTCGATGTCGGTCTTGATCAAGGATCTTACTTTGGGAAGAGTCAGAAGGAAAGTTTCAGCAAGTGATGTTGCTTTCTTTATGCAGCGGGCTTTGTCGCAGTCGGGGCGTTCGTCTCCCCTGCAGACATAGTTGATGCCTCTCAGGATCTGCTCGGTAAGCTTCGATTTGACTTCCTCAAGACGATAGACCGTGACCGCCGCGAAGTTCGCTTTAGTCAGACGCTCGGAACCGAAAAAGCCGGGAAGGACGAGAGCTAAGAGCGCCTCGGTTAAGGAAGCGATGTCGTCGCTGCTCGGCAGGTTCAGTCCGTCGATATGGTTGATGTTGCCGTCCTCTTTGTAGCTTTCGACTAAGTTGGAGGCGGCGTCGCTGACTAGTTTGTTATTGGGCATTTTGCTTTTAGTTCTCGAATGCCGCTATCGTGTCGATAGCTTCCTGGGGAGTCTTGACCTGGGCCAGTTTCTCTCTCACTTCGCTCTTGCCGAGGAGGCGGGAAATGCGCGCCATGGCGTGGAGATACTGGTTGTTGTCGCCGGAATCGGGGGCGATGATAAGGATCACCAGATTGACCGGAAGGCCGTCAAGCGCGCCGTATTCGATGGGGCGGGCGGGACGGGCCAGAAGGACGGAGATCTCGTCGACCTGGCTGGACTTGGCGTGCGGAAAACCGATGCCGCGTCCGATGCCGGTGTTGCCGAGAGCTTCGCGCTCGGTCACTTCCCTGGCCAGGGCTTCCGGATCAGCGATGTTGTTCACTTCCGAGAAGGTCTTGATGATCTTGGCCAGAAGAGCGTCCTTTTCTTTTTCCTTGACGTCGAGAAGGATGTTCTTGGGAGTTAAGAGATTTGAGAGTTTCAGTTCGTTCATCATGTTACTTTACCACTAGTACCGCGCAAGCGGCGTGTTCGATTAATTGCTGGACCATACTGCCGGTGGTGGAGTTGCCGGTAGAGTGGCCTGTTAAAATGATGTCGGCGCCATAATCCTGGGCCAAGCGGGGAAGGGCTTCCTCCGGATATCCGCTTTCCTGGATGATGACGATCTGATGTCCGGCGCTTTTGGCTATCTCTTCGGCGTTGTAGAGATAGCACCAGCCGTTCTCCTCCAGCTCGACTTCCGCTTCCGCGACGCTTTTTTCGCCGCTTCTGGTAAGCTGGATGACGGTCTGGCGGTTGACTACGTTGACGGCAATGATGGTCGTTTCGGGACCGCTCAGGTCCAGGGCCGCCTCGAGGGCTTTCTGGGATTCCTGGCTGGAGTCAACATAGAGAAGAATGTTTTTCAGTTTCACGTTTGTCTCCTACTTTTGCAGATTCATCTTAACTTTCTTGCGTTGGAAGAAACTTTGCCTTTCTCCCTCCTCAAGCGATTCGGAGATAAATTTGATCGTGTCCGCGGCGTTGGGGATCGTGATGTTCTCAAGGGCGTT
>JAGCDY010000082.1 GCA_017650925.1 bacterium | reverse complement strand
CCGGGCGCCAGGGAAGAGCTTGTCAACGACCTGGACATCCAGGTCTTCGACGGTCTCTACACCCACTTTAACGCGAATCAAACCATGCACAACGATCAGACCAACAACAGCGAGTGGTACGACTCTCCCAACGATCCCGCCGCGGGCGACGAGATGGAAGTCAGGGTGCACGGCTATGACGGAATGTATTATCCCCAGACATTCGCCCTGGTGGTAAGCGGCATGGACGAAGGCCCCATTCCCGAGCCCGGTGTCGCGTTTGTCTTCCTGTCATTGTGCGGACTTCTCATTTTTCGTAAAAAATAAACAAACATAAATATGAAAAGCAGAATTATCTTTTTCTTAGTATTCGTTTGCGGACTCGCGCTGGCCGACGCGGTCGACCCCGAATTCAAAGTCCAGAACGTCAAAAAAGACAGCATGGACTTAAAGCTCATCGAGGACACTCTGGGCCAGCTCGACGATCCTTTCTCCAAGGAGATCAAAGCCGAAAACGAAAGCGAGATCGATCAGATCATCGACAGCATGATAGGCGAGACGGAATCCAAACAGCAGGGCGTCCCCGGCCTGGCTTTTTCGGGCCCCGGCCTTCTGACCGGCAAGGTCGTGAACCACAAGGGCGATCCGATGGCGAACGTCCAGACGCGTTTCTTCCGCGCTGAGGACAGCGAGGACTTGAAGACGATGCTGACGACCAGGAAGGGCACCTACGCCTACTACGTGACGAGCTCCAACTACTACACCTTGACGGCGCACTACAAGAACCAGTTCTTCTTCACGAACATGGTCCTTATGCCTGGTCATCGTTATGACGTCAACATCCGCTTCGTGATGCCCATGACAATCTACGGAAAATTAACGGTGGACGGCGAGGACGCCCAGAGGGGAGTCTTCCTCAGGCTCATGAATCAGGAGGGCGCGCAGGCCGGAGGCCTGGTCGTCACCAACGGTCTCTTCTGCATCAAGGACATCACCCCGGGCCGCTACACCATGGTCTTAGAGCGCCGCAAGCGCTTCATCGACGAAAGGATCAATGAGGGAAGATTCTATTACTTCCCGATAACGCTTACCAACGAGGGCGTGAGGATCAGCGTCGACCGCGACCGCCGCGACCTCTACGGCTACGTTCTGATGGACGGAAATCCTCTGCGCCACCTGGACGCCAGAGTGATTCTTCGCGACGCCCGCAGCAACGGCATGCTCATCCACATGGAGGCCGACACCTACTCTAAGGAAGGCTTCTACATCTTCAAGCACGTGCAGCCCGGCGTTTATTACCTCGAGGCTCTGCACGGCGACAAACGCTTGAGGAGCCAACGCGCTATGGTGACCGTCAAGGCCAAGCAGAAAAAGGTCAAGACCTTCCTGAACCTCGTATCCGATCCCAACAAGGAGAAGCGCGAGATGGAGCAGCTCAAACGCCAGTTCACGGAGTAACGGACTTGGAAAAGGAAAACGTTCCTGAGGAAGTGGAGGTCTTCCGCCATTCCCGCCGCCGCAGCCGCTATCACGCCATGAAGGCGGAGCGCAAGGAGAAGATAAAAAAAGGCGAGCTTGAGAGATTCCAGAAAAGGGATCCCAGGCCCCGCTCTTTGAAACGCGGCAACGAGGAGGAGGAATGGTGAAGTATCTCGCGCTGCTAGCGGCTCTCCTGCTCTTGGGCTGCGACATACCGGAAACGCAGGCTGACAAGGAAAACGCCCTGACCAACCGCGTCATGGCGACCGTCAACGGCGTTCCTTTGATGTCCGAGACGCTGGAACTTTACATCTCCAACTGGGGCGAGGAATACGAGAGGCACAATCCTCCCGTCACCTACGAGCTTCTTAAAAAAATGCGCACCCAGAAGCTCGAACAGATGATAAACGAGGAGCTGGTGAAGCAGAG
Organism: bacterium; assembly: GCA_017650925.1. Classification (GTDB taxonomy): domain Bacteria; phylum Auribacterota; class UBA3054; order UBA3054; family UBA3054; genus UBA3054. Next base: position 5,210 of record JAGCDY010000082.1, on the reverse strand, counting down.
GATAAAAGAGGAGCCAGCCGAAGTCAGCCAAGAGGAGATAAAAGCCCATATCTCGAAAATGATCGACGATCTGGGCGGGTCCGATCAGTTCATCAACTATCTTCAGGAAAGGGGATACGTAACCTTAGAGGAGCTTGAAAAGGACGTTGAAGACGACCTGGAGGCCCTGAAGGTCTTCACGAGAGACATGCACCTGAAAAAGCCCACTGAAGAGGATCTCAAAAATTGCTATGAGGAACTCAAGGAAAGACTGATAATGCCCGAGCGCGTCTGGCTCTCGCACATCCAGGTCTCCCTCGACAAGAGGCTTCTCCCGGACGGCTCGAAAGAAGTCTACGCCGACGAATACCTGAGGTACATAAAGGACCAGATCGACAATAAGTACACGACATTCGGCAAGGCCGCGGGGACCTATTCCGAATGCCGCTCCTCGCAGCACGAGGGGATGGTCGGCGAACTGAGGAAAGGGGACACCAATTCCGTTCCCAAGGCCATTCACGACGCGGCTTTCAAGCTGGCTGTCAGCAACGTGAGCGACGTCGTGGTCTCGCCTCTTGGCGCGCATCTTCTCTACGTCACCAGAAGGTATCCGGCCTATACGAATTCCTATGAGGAGGCCAAGCCGATATTGCTCGAATATCTCACGAAGGAGATACTCGACAAGAACCGCGACGCCTGGCTGCTATTCCTGAGGAACCGCGCCGATATCCATTACGTGGAGATCCCCTGATGCCCACGATCGCTGTCGCCATAATAACCAGAAACAGGAAGGAACTTCTGAAGGAGTGCCTCGCTTCTGTTTTCGGGGGAACGCTCGTTCCCGACGAAGTGAGAGTTTACGACAACGCTTCTGATGACGGCACCATAGAAATGCTGAAAGCCGATTTCCCGCAAGTGAAAGTTATCGCGAACAAAGAAAATTTCGGCCTTTCTTTTTGCCACAACCTGGCGCTCTCAGATTTTACGACGGACGCCATGCTGCTTCTGGACGATGACAACGAGGTCGCGCCCGACATGCTCGAGAAGCTTGTAAAAAAACTCTTCTCCGATCCAACGCTCGGCATTGTTCTTCCACTTTTTTATAACGCTTACGACGTGCCGAAGACCGTCTGTTTCTGCGGAGGTGAGACCTCCATGTGGAGCGGCAGGAATCTTCTCAACGACAAGAATTTTTCCCAAGATGTAAAGAGCTATCCCACGCGCAGGATCCCGAACGCCACGCTTATAAAAAAAGAAGCGGCGGAGAAGACCGGGCTCATGGATGACAGGCTTTTCTCCACTATGGCTGACGAGGACTACTGCCGCAGGATGGAAAAGCAAGGTTACAAGGCGATCTTTCTATTGGACGCCGTGACTGATCACAAGCAGATCGTAAATAAAAGCGACGCCAGAAGGCTAGGGCTAACGAATCCCTTGCAGACCTACATCTTCGCCAGGAATAGAGCGGTTTTGATAAAGCGTTACGGATCGACGATCCAGTTCCTCGTTTTCTTCATCTTCTGGCAGCCGCTGTACCACCTTTATTATCTTTTAAACATGCTGCGGTACAAGGCGCCCGCCTCCTTTGTCAGGGCTTATCTGAAAGGAGTCTGGGCCAGTCTTGTCTTCGTTTTCACAGGTAAGCTTCCGCCTCTTACTGAGATCCTAAAAGCGTTTTCGCAGCCCGAAAACAAATAGGGCGCAAAGCGCGAAAATTCCCATGAGAGGCTCAGGTACCGGCGCTTCCAAAGAGACCCTGAGTTCGCGCAGATCGGCTTCGCTGCCGAGAGCGGCCAGGTTCAGGCGCAGATAATCCACGGCGTCCCCGGGCTGGACATTTTGACCGGTCACTTTCTGCTCCGGGGTCTTTTCGGTCTCGAAGAAGAAGATCTCGCGCAGGATCTTGACGTCCGGCATGACGGTCAGGGTGTAGTCGTAATTCAGCCAGTAGCCTATGGGAGCCCGCTGAGAGAAGAGCCCGGTGTTGCGGGCGTAGTCCGTGAGAATTAATTTGACGGTCTTGCTTGCGCCCGAGCCGTTGGAATTGAAGGTGCTCTGGAAGAGCCTCTGATCCTCGTTCTGGGTGAAGAAGAAGCTGCCATCGAAGGTTGAGGGGAAGCGCAGTTTCGTTTGCACCCGCAGGTCCAGGTCGGTGCCGAGGCCCCCTGGCATCCCGATGTAGCAGAAGACGCCCTGGGATGAGTCGGGAAGCGCACTGTTTGACTCTTTCCTCAGGTGCAGGACGTTCGACCCGTTCTCGACCCTTATGTTGGCGGAAAGGGCCTCCTCGCCGCTCCAGTTGACGTCCATGGCTTTCAGATCGCCGGACACGAGGTCGTCGAAATTACCCTCGTAGAGAACGTAGCCGGATTCCTCGCTGCCCGTGGGCATACCGAACCTGAGGTTGAAAATACCGGAGGCGCCGCCGTCGATCTCGATCTCGCCGGGAATATAGTCCGGTTCGTCGGAGGTCTTGAGGGCTCTGATGTAAAGCGCGGCGGAATCCGTGAAGGTGCCGGAAGTAGGCGTCACCTCAAACCAGTCGGGATTCCTGGTGATCCTGGCCGTGAAGCTGATGGCTTCGTCGGGAAGGGAGTTGGTCAGCGCCCATTCCACCTCTTCGTCGCCAATGGAGAAGGGAACGCAGGAGACGCCGAGCTTGGGTGTCTCGAGAGGGGAGAGGCGGACTTCCAGCGAGGCGAGTTTCAATGTGGAGCCGGCGTCTGGGAGATAGATCCTGAAGTCGTCCACCGCCGAGGAAGTGGAGGCGCCCTCATAGGTGATCTTGTCGTTCACGATGTATCTTTCAGGACCGGCGAAGACCGTCTTCAGAACTTTGTTGACCGGCGCGGTGTTGATTCGGAAACCGTAGGTGAAGAAAGCGTCTTTCGGGAAAGTCTGAGTGACGAGTCCAGGGTTGGTAAGGTAGTCCGTAAGATCCACGGCCGCCTCGCCGCCCTTGTCGTAAATCTCGCTTTGGAACTGACGGCGGGAAGCGTTCTGGGTTATGACCGCCTTAGAGGAGCCTGGCGCCATGGCCATTTCCCCGCGCATGACAAGATCATATTTGCGGTGGAGGTTGGCGGGAATGCCAACGTGGACGAAGAGGCCGCGCTCGTCCTCGGAAAGCCCGGAGGAACCATTGCCGGTCACTTTGAGGAACTGCTTGATCATTTTTTCGGAAACGCAGCGCTCCACCTTCAGGTCGTCGATGTCGCAGGAGCCGACGCCTTCCAGGAAGAAGCGCAAGGCCGAGAAGAAGTCGGCGTTAACGTTCTCGGCGTAAACGCCGGCGCAGCTTTCAGTCTGTCCGCCGAAACTAAGCTGTCTTAAAACGTGGCGGTCGCCGCCGCCCAGACGGACGGGATCGGCTTCTATCAGCATGTCCAAGGGGAACCAGACATTGTCGGTGGGGTATCCGCGGCTTTGGAAGGAAGGATGGGAGGCGTCGCCGTAGCCGGTGCTCAGAATGAAGCCGCCGCCCATCCGCTCGAAGGTGGTCTTGCAGATATCGGGGGAAATGAGGGAGAGGGATTTGCTGCTGTTTCCGGACAAACGGATCCTGCAGGAGATCCTGAAGAAGCGGTTAGTGTGGCCTTCTCCCCAGCCGGCCTCGATGCCGGGGACGGCCACATCCACGGCGTACTGGCCGTACTGGCGCCTTATGGAGAGATATTTGTTGCCGCTCTCGGAAACGACTCTGGCGGTGCCGTTGGTGGCATGCCCGTAGCTGCGCGACCAGCCGCCCTGGCCTAAGATATCGCCAGTGGCGTAAGATTCGAAATTCTCCTCGTAGACCTGATCATAAAATTCCACGGGCTCGTTGTCCATGTCGGTTATGGTGTCACTGGCGGCGGAGACGGAGGAGTCGTAGCCCACGGGGCTGGGATAGGGATAGTTGGAGAAGTCGGCGCGGTACATGACGTAGCCTTTCTTCTCGGAGCCGTTGGGGAAGCCAATCTTGCGCGACAGGGCGCCTGATCCGCCGCAGTTGACCCTGAAGATGCAGGAGGGATAGTCGGAAAGCCCGGCTCCTCCCAAAAAGCGCAGCCTAACCTTGGCGGTACTTAGGAAGGTGCCGGTGGCGCCTTCCAAAGCGAAGCATTTCTCGTTGTCCTCGGCTAGCTCGACTTTGTAGGTTATGTAGGAGTTGGGAGCCAAATTTGTCAGGACGATGTCGCAGTAATCCTTGCCCCAGGGGAAGGAGGGTTCCGAGTACAAACCGATCTCGCCGGCTCTTAAGCCGCGGCCGTAGTTGACCGCCAGGGAGCAGGGCTGGGGTCCGGACATGATGTTGGCGCCTTTTATAATGACGGTGTAGCGGCCGGCGGGGGAGTTGCCCAACCTCAGTACCTCGGCGTTGTTGACGCTGTCGTTCAGGGTGTGCCTGGTTCCGTTGGGGTCGATGAGGATGAGGTCCAGGTTGTTCACCAGGGCGCGGGCTGCGGAGGTAGTGCCGGGATAGTCGCTCCAGACCAGGCCCACCGCCAGATCAGTGTTCTCAGGCTTGTCGAAGAAATTGGTGATAGCTTGTCCGGTGGCGCTCAGACTGTATTCCTTGAATCTCAGCTCACCGTCGGTGGGTTCCAGACTTTCCTTCAAATTGATGTGGCCGTGTCCTTCCACGCTGTTGGGGCGCGTGGAGGGGACTTCCTCGAAGCGGGGGTACTGTCCGGGATAGAGCGTGCGGGCGCCGCAGAACATGATGGCTTTGACGAGAGAGGCGCTGGCGGAAGAGACGCCGCGTTTCTTGACCAGGTAGTCGCGAATGACGGCGGCGCATCCGGAGGCCATGGGGCAGGCCATGCTGGTGCCGCCCAGATAGGCGTAATACTCGGATCGTACGCTGGTGTGTTCCCGGCTGGCGCTGCAGGAATTGATACCGGTTCCGGGAGCCACGATGTCGGGCTTTATGCGGCCGTCGGAGCAAGGCCCGCGGCTGGAAAAGAAAGCCATGCCCTGATGCAGCCCGTCGTAAGGCTCGGTGTCCTCATAAAACAAGGGACGGTAGTTTTCGGAGGCGCCCACCGCGATGACGTTCTTGGCGCAGGCGCCGGGAGTGAGTTTGCATTCGGTGGGAAGATTGATCTTGTTGTTGTCGTTTCCGGCGGCGAAGCAAACGGTGTAATCCTTGTGGTTCCAGATGAGCGTGTCGAAGGAGCGGGCGGTGCTGCTGTAAGAGCCGTTGGAGGCGCTGCCCCAACTGTTGTTCATGACGCGGGCGCCCTGAT
>JAGCDY010000081.1 GCA_017650925.1 bacterium | reverse complement strand
GTTTACGACGGTTTGTACTTCGGGTAGTTCAGGCATAGTTTTATTCCGTGGCGGGATACTCGTGATCCCTGATGTGGTGACGGTTGAAAAGATACCAGATCATGACTAAGAAGGAGCAGATGCCGCAGACTCTGACCGCCTCCCTCAACCCGATGTGGTCGGCCAGGAAACCGGTGAACTGGCAGCCCAGGGGAACAAGGCCGAGAAGAATGCCGGCGTAGAAGCTGATGAAGCGGTCGCGGTACTTGTGCGGGGCGATAAGCTGGATGAGCGTGTTGGTAGAGGAGAAAAGCAGGATCTGACCCAGGCCCATGAGGAACATGGCGAAGCAGGAAAGCTTAAGGCTCGAGGAGTAGGAGTAGATCATAAGCGCCGTTCCGCAGGAGAGCGTCGCCACGATGAAATGATAGTTGAAATATTTCAGCGTGGAGCGGCTCGCCATGTAGCCGGCGGAAAGAATGGCGCCCAGGGCCAAAGAGCTTTGCAGCATGCCCAGAAAACGCGAATCGCCGTGCAAAATATCCCTTGCGATGGCGGGAGTCAGAGTGTTGGCGGTGATGGCCGTGGATCCGAGCATCGCCAGCGTAAGAAGGACCACCCTAACTGGCGGGAAAGTCCAGGCTGTCTTAAGGCCCTCCCAGAAATCGTGGGCGGCGTTCTTGCCTTTCTCGTAGACCGGCAGGACGAAATCCATAAGATGGAGCGCTATGACGGCCGCGAAATAGGAGAGCGAATTCAAAAAGAAACAGAAGCTTTCGCCGATGTGAGAAGGAACGTCGCTGGGAAGGGTCCCCTGGGAAAGAGCGCTCCCCCAGTTGTCCTTTATGAGGCTGATGGCGAAGCCGCCGATGGCGGGGCCGACCAATCTCCCCAGGTTGAAGATCATGGAGTTCAGGGCGATGGCGTTGCCAAGGTGCGAGGGCTCCTTCACCATGAAATAGATGAGGCTGTGGCGCGTCGGCATCTCGATCGAGGTCAAAATGCCCATGAAGGCCGCCATAACGAGCAGCAGAGCGGGCGTTATGACTCCCGTCAGGGTAAGCACGGCGAGTATGAGGGCGTGCAGGGAAGACAAAACCAGGACGGTCATGAGAAGGCGGCGCTTGTTGAAGCGGCTCATCAGTATTCCCGCCACGGGGCTCAATATCAGCCCCGGCGCCTGGGACAGCAGAAGGATGGTCCCAAGCATGGTCTTGCTGTGCGTAAGATCGTAGACCAACCAGCCCATCGCCACCGCCTGGATCTGGCTTCCGGTGCAGGAGACCAATTGACCAATGAAGAACAGACGGTAGTTGCGGGACTGGAAGGCCCGGCCGAAATTTAGAATAAATTCCTTTATCTTACCCACGAACATACACTCAGGTATTTTACCACAAAAAACCGCCGCGCTGTTGAAAGGAAGAGTTTGCTTTTCGCGCCTTTTATCAACTTGCGTTTTTACCAATAAATCAATATCATTGAATAACTGTAAAGTTTACTCTAAACGTTCCTTTAATCCCCCATCAGGATGAATAATGAAGCTAAAACTTCTGCATTATCTCCCCTTGCTTTTTATAGCGCCCTGCCTTATGAACGCCAGCGAAACCATTAATGAACAAAACGTAAGCGTGCGCTGCGGCAACGCCCGTTTCTCCCGTTTATCCGACGCCATGGTCAGAATTGAATTCGATACCGAAGGCAAATTTGACGACCGCCCGACACTCAGAACGCTTTCCATGCCGAAGCCTAAGAAATTCGACGAAGTGAAGTTCATAAAAGGCGGCGTGGCCCTCAGGACTCCCTGCCTCAAAATCTTCTACAAAGACGGCCCGGAACTGACGAAAGAAAACTTGAAAATCGAGTGGGAATCCGGCGGCATGAAGGGCGAATGGCGCTACGGCGACCTCGATCCTGAGAACCTGGGCGCCGTCGTCGGCATGGACCACGTTTACGACGCCATGGTCGGGAACGGCAAAGTTTTCCCCGGCGGCGACTGGAAATACGAGCGCTACGGCGAACTCCCACTGCTCTACATCTCCAGCACGCTCCACGACTGGCTGAACGCCAACAAGATCGACTATAAGCCCGTCGGGAACGACCTCTGGTGCATGTTCAGGGATTACGACGAACTGCCGAAAGAAATGCAGGAGATCTGCGACGTCGCCAAGACCGCCCCTCCGGGACCGGTCTCCAAAGCCGGCTACTTCATGCTTGATGAGAGCTGGATGTACATGTACGATCGCGAGAAGGAATGGCTCGACACCGACATTAGGGAAAACTACAAGAACCTTTTCTTCTTCTGCTACGGCAAAAATTACGGCGACGCGCTGAAGGAATTCACTGCGCTTTGTGGAAAGGTCCCCATGCTCCCCCGCTGGGCCTACGGCTCCTGGTACTCCCGCTTCCATCCCTACACCGCCGACGAGATCAAGGAAGTCGTCAAGAAACACAGGGAGTTGGAAATGCCCCTGGACGTTCTCATCGTGGACATGGACTGGCACATCAACGGCTGGTCCGGCTGGGAATGGAACAAGGAGAAGTTCCCGGATCCCGAGGGCTTCTTCAAATGGGCCCATGAGAACGGCGTGAAGGTCGGCCTGAACGTCCACTCCGAAGGCATACCGAAAAACGACGAAGCCTTCAAGTCGATGGCGCAAAGCTTAGGGATCGATCCCCAGAACCCTCCCCCGCTGGCTCAAAAAGACTGGAAAGAATTCCGGGAAAAGATGGGCATCTCCATCTGGAACCGCGGGCACGGCGGCGATTCGTTCGCCATGGATTACCTCGACAAGGACATTTGGGAAGCCTTTGAAAAATTCACCTATGATCCCAACGACAAAATAGGCGTGGACCTCTGGTGGGAAGACAACTGGCAGGGCATCATGCCGCACTTCAATTTCAATCTCTGGATGGATGAGCTGATGTTCCGCCATCACCTAAAGCTTGGCAAGCGCCCAATCGCCCTGAACCGCTACGCCGGTCTTGGCTCCCAGCGCTACCCGGCCTACTTCTCCGGCGACACCGCCTCGCACTGGCCGGTCCTTAACTACGAGTTCGACGTGAACAGAAGGGCAGCCCACGAAGGCATGAGTTACTTCTCGCACGATCTCGGCGGCTTCAAGGGCGAAATAACGGGCTTCCATCCCGGGCACATCTCCCCCGAGCTTTTCGTCCGTTGGGTGCAGATGGGCGCCCTCTGCCCCATCATGAGGGTGCACAGCGACCACGGCATCAGGGAAGCCTGGAACTACAACAAGGAGACCGAAAAGATCATAAGGGACGCCTACCAGCTCCACCACAAACTTGTCCCCTACTTCTATCATCTGGCCAGGGACGCTTACGAAACAGGCATGCCCATCCACCGTCCGGTCTATTTCCTCTTCCCGGACGACGAGGAAGCGTACTCCTTCACGCACTCCTATTTCATCGGCGACAAGCTCTTCTTCGCCCCGGCCGGCACTCCCGGCGGATTCATGAAATTCAAGCTGCCCAAGGGAACGTATTACCACTATACGACCGGCGAAAAATTCGAAGGCGGGAAGCCCATCAAAAAGCAGGTGGCGCTCAACGAATTCAACCTCTTCGTCCGAGCGGGATCGATCATCCCGAACATGGATTACGTCGAGAGCGTAGGCACGTCCCTCCCGGATCCTCTGGTTTTGGCGGTCTATCCCGGCGGCAACGATTACATCGAGATCTACGAGGACGACGGCGAATCGCTCGATTACGACAAGAGTTACTCCAGGCTTCCAGTGAGGCTTGAGGACGACGGCAAGACCGTCATCGTCACGCAGGAGCCCGTAAAGGGCGGCTTCAAGGGCATGCCCGAAAAGAGGAATATCAGGATAGATCTTTACTTCGCCGGCGAACCTGCCAGCTCGGTCTTCGGCAGCCAGAACTGCAAGGAAAGCTACGATGAAAACAAAAAATGCTATTCCGTTTTCATTCCCGACCTGAACGTCAGGGAAAAACACCAGTGGACATTTTCCCTTGAAAAATAACAGAACACAACGCGAAAAATTAATCAATAAAATTTGAGGAGAGAATATGCATCCCGCACTATACGTCATCGCTGCCATAGTGGTTTTCATACTGATCTGCAAAGCGCTGGTCATAGTTCCGCAGAAGCACGCCTATATCGTGGAGCGCCTTGGCAAATTCCACGCCACCCTGGAAGCCGGCTTCCACGTTATAATCCCCTTCATCGACAAGCTGGCCTACCGCCTTTCCATGAAGGAAATGGCCATCGACGTGCCGCCGCAGCAGTGCATCACGAAAGACAACATCATGGTCGACGTTGACGGTGTGCTCTACATGCAGGTCATGGAGCCCACCAAGGCAGCCTACGGCATCGACGATTACCTCTTCGCCACCACCCAGCTGGCCCAGACCACCATGCGAAGCGAGATGGGCAAATTGGACCTGGACCGCAGCTTCGAGGAAAGGACCACCGTCAACTCCGCCATCGTGGAAGCTGTGGACAAGGCTTCTGACCCCTGGGGCATCAAGGTCACGCGCTATGAGATCAAGAACATCACTCCTCCCCGCACCATAAGCGACGCCATGGAGAAGCAGATGAGGGCCGAGCGCGAGAAACGCGCCATGATCGCGGAATCCGAGGGCGAACGCCAGTCTAAGATCAACCGCGCCGAGGGCGAACGCCAACAGGCCATAGCGCTCAGTGAGGGCGAACGCGCCAGAAGGATAAACGTCGCGGAAGGCCAGGCCAAGGAGATCCTCCTGGTGGCGGAAGCCCAGGCGGAGAGCATCCGGAAGGTGGCCCAGGCCCTGAACGAGCCCGGCGGCCTCGCCTCCGTCAACATGCAGCTGGCCCAGAACTACCTCGCCCAGTTCGGCAACCTGGCCAAGACGAACAACACCATGATCGTCCCGGCCAATCTGTCAGACGTCGTGGGCATGCTTAGAGCCTGCTCGCAAATAGTTAAGGCTGAATAAAAAAAGCCCCGTCGAGAAGACGGGGCTTTTTTTATTGGGTGGTGCCGAGGGGCGGAATCGAACCATCGACACAAGGATTTTCAGTCCTTTGCTCTACCAACTG
>JAGCDY010000080.1 GCA_017650925.1 bacterium | reverse complement strand
GCCGCTCTCGCCATGGCCGATGGTCACGTTCCCGTTGACGATCATTTCCGGACCCTTTTCCCTTTCGATCCTTTCGATCTTCAGGTTGTCAACGGCGATGTTGACGCCTTCAAAATTACCAACGTAGTGGGAGCAACCCCAAGAATTGAAGAAATTGCAGGCTTCGTTCTTGAGTTTAAAGTTGCTGAAGTTCGTAATGGCGCCGGCCCATCCGTAGCTCAAGAGTTTGTTGGCCTGGAGGTCCATGGTGGACTCGATGGACACCCATTCGTCCATGGGGGCGGTGGGGAAATTCTTGATCGTCTTAGAACCGGTGCTCTTCTGGATGTTGTCCAACCTGTAGCAGTTGTTGTCGTAATCCGGGTAAATTCCGTTCTCAAATTTTTCGTTAGTGCCGGAATCCTTCTGCAGGAAACAAACGCCGGAGCAAGTGCTGTCCGAAGGCCAATACATGTCGAAGGAGACCTTCACGATGAGGTTCTCGTACCAGGGCTTCGGCAGATACATGCTGGCGGCATCGTTACCTCCCGTGCCGTAAGCGAAGAAACATTTGCCGTCGCAGCCGTAGGCATTTGTGATAACGGCTAAACCGGCATCCACCGTCCAGCCGCGCTGGCCGACGATGTCGCCGTCTTCCATATCGTCAAATTTTTCCTCAAAAATGACGTTGCCTTTGGAGCACATCACGGAGACGACCTTGCTGCCGGCCGCGCCGGCGTCCACGGTCATGTTGCCGCGGTAGAAGCCGTCGGGGACGGATTCGCTGGCTTTCAGGGTCAGGACCGTATCGGACTCGAAGGAACCGCTGCTGGGCTCGACTTCCAGCCAGGAGGCGTCGGTGGAGACGGTGTAATTGATGGTGCCGCTGGCGCCGCCATTGTAGAGCGCGAACTCCGCGCTAGTGGAGTCAAGGGGGATCAGGGCGTCGTCGGCGCAGTACAGGGTCGGATCCTCGCTACGGGGAGAAGTCTCGATCTTGAGGTTGTCGTAGTAGGATCCCGTGGCGCCTTCAATCAGGGAGGTGAGCTGCACGGAAAGGCGCAGCCTGCAGGGCTGTTCGGAGAAGCCGGCGCCGGTGATGTCGCAGACCACGTTCGAGCCGTTGCAGCTGATTGCGACGATCTTGTTGACCAGGGAGTCGTAGACGAAGGAGATGTCGTTGGGGGTCTGGCCGTCCATGTTGATGTTGTCAAACGCGATGTCGCCGGGGACGCTTGCCATAACGCCGCTGGCGGCGTCCATGTGCAGATAGAAGAAGCGCGTACCGTTGGCGTCATAGATCGCGAAGAGATCCGTCGCGCTAGAGCAGACCACGGAAGCGGAGATCGTGGTGACCTCCCTGCCGGGGACCTCGGGAGCGATATTGACGGGCGGGGTCAGGACCATGACGAACTCGGCGGAGCCGCTTACGGACTGGCTGAGCTCCATGGCTTTGGAGGTGAAGCTCGGGGCGTTGTCCACGACCGTGGTGTTGCCGTCGTAATTGTTGAAGAAGTCCCAGCCTTCCTGGTCGACCATCTGAGTGCCGGTCTCATAGCTCTCGAAGTTTTCCTCGTAGAGCACGGTGGCCCAAACCGGAACCACCGCCAGAAGCAGCAGGACGATAAGGATTCGTTTCATAATAACCTCGTTGGTTTTGGTTAACGGATGTTAAAGACTATTTCATTCACAATAATGATACTCAAAAGCAAACCTTATATAAATATCCTTAAAAAACAGCCTTTTTTATAGATTAAACACATCAATTTTTTCTTGTCATTTTGACAAAAAGTCTGGCTGCCAAAAATGTAAGCTACGCATATTACGTTTGTTAATTTTTGGCACGCTTTTTGCATTAAACAGGGCATGCGTAAATCATTTTACATTATCGCAACCTTGATCCTGGCAACAGGCGTCCTGGCCGAAGTGAACTGGGAGGTCGTTCCGGAAAGCACCAACGTGGTCTCCAAGGATCCCGTTCAGCTCAAGATCACGGCCACCTGGTCAGGCTACGAGACGATCTCGGTGCGCACTCCCCGCCTGAAGGAATTGAAGGGCGCGCTGATCCAGGACATCGTCAGCTACAACGAGTCGAAGCCGGGGCAGGGCGGTGTGCAGCACACCGCGACCTACCTTGTCGAGCTTCTCATCACGAACGCCCCCGGGACGGTCGTCGAGACCGGACTCATCGAAGTAATGTCGAGGGGCCTCGAGGACAGCGAGTTCACAAGTTCGGAGCTGGCGGGCGTCAGCCTGAACGTCAGGAGCTCGAAGCTCCCTTGGCTAATTCCGGGAGCGGCGGTCCTTGTAGCGCTTTGCGCCGCGGCGGTCTTCCTCTTTAGGAAAAGGTCATCCGGAAAAGCCGGGCAGGTCTCCGAAAGGAACCTGGAGGAAGAATACCTTTCCGAACTGGAAGAAAGCAAGGAACTCAGGCTGAAGGGCGAGCAAGCCGCCTACTTCGGAAAGTGCGAAAGCCTGATCAGAAGCTACCTGCGCGCCAAATATTCCGTCGCCGACCTCGATTCCTTCTCCGAAAAGAAGGCTCAGGAAAACGGCGTCGACCACAGGATGATAAGGACAGCCAAGGACATCTGCGCGCTCGCCTTCAACGTACGCTACGCGAATTACGAGCCCTCCGCCATGGAGGAGAAGCGCGCCTACGATTTTTTAAGAGAATTATTAATCCGTAACAAGCCCAGCCGTCAAAAGGAAACGGATGAGCTATACATCAAAGAGGAGAAATTATGACGACAGACGTTAAACAGATCCAGGAACAAGTCCAGAATGCCAGCGCGAAATTTTCCGTTTTGCGGCAGGAAGTCTCCAATACGATCGTGGGCCAGAGCTACATGATCGACCGCCTTCTAGTGGGCCTTCTTTCCAACGGCCACATACTTCTGGAAGGCGTTCCGGGCCTGGCCAAGACCCTTTGCGTGACGACGCTCGCGAAAGCCGTCAAGGCGGATTTCAAGCGCATTCAGTTCACGCCGGACCTGCTGCCGGCCGACCTTATCGGCACCATGATCTACGACCCGAAAGAAGGCACCTTCAAAACGAAAAAAGGCCCGATCTTCGCGAACCTCATCCTGGCCGATGAAATCAACCGCGCGCCGGCCAAAGTCCAGAGCGCTCTTTTGGAAGCCATGCAGGAGCACCAGGTCACGATCGGCGACCAGTCCTTCCCCCTGGACGAACCCTTCCTCGTTCTGGCTACCCAGAACCCCATCGAGCAGGAAGGCACCTATCCCCTGCCGGAAGCGCAGGTCGACCGCTTCATGCTTAAACTGAAGATCACCTACCCCAACAAGAAGGAGGAAAAGGAGATCCAGAAGCGCATGGCCTCTACCAGCGTGAAGTGCGAAGTTAACCCCATCATCTCACCCGAGGAGATCTTGGAAGCGAGGAAGATCGTCGACTCCATCTACATCGACGAGAAGGTCAGCGACTACATCCTCGACATCATCTTCGCGACCAGGGAACCGGAAGCCTACAAGCTGCCCTTCAAGGAATACATCCAGTACGGCGCTTCTCCCCGCGCGACCATCGCTCTGACGATCGCCGCCAAGGCTCACGCCTTCCTGCAGGGCCGCGGCTTCGTGACGCCGCAGGACGTCAAGTCCATCGGCCCGGACGTATTGCGCCACAGAGTCATCGTCAGCTACGAGGCGGAAGCGGAAGGCATGACTTCTGACGACGTGGTCCAGAAGATCTTCGACGAGATCCAGGTGCCCTGATAATTTTTTCAGTTTCATTTTTTGGAGATAAGCTATGTTATCCAAAGAACTGCTGCAGAAAGTCAGGCAGATCCAGATAAGGACGAGCCATCAGGTCACGGAAGTCATGGCCGGCGAATACAAGAGCGCCTTCAAGGGGCGCGGCATGGAGTTCGATGAAGTTCGGCTCTACCAGCCCGGCGACGACATCAGGACCATCGACTGGAACGTCACGGCGAGAACAGGCGTGCCTTACGTCAAGCGTTTCGTCGAGGAGCGCGAGCTGACCGTCATGCTGATGGTGGACGCCAGCTCTTCTGGGACGTTCGGATCGCAAGTCAAGAGCAAGAACGAGATCGCCGCCGAGATCGCCGGACTTCTGGCCTACACCGCCATAAGAAGCAACGACCGCGTTGGGCTGATCATCTTCACCGACAAGATAGAGCTCTACATCCCGCCGAAGAAAGGCCACTCGCACGTTCTGAGAGTCATAAGGGAAGTTTTGGGCTTCAAAAAAAGTGAGCGTTCAAGTACCGACGTGGGCGCCGCCCTCGATTTTTTGAACAAGGTCTGCCGCAGGAAGGCCGTGGTGTTCCTAATTTCGGACTTCCTTTGCGAAGGCTTCGAAAAGCCCATCAATTTGGCGAGCAAACGCCACGACCTCATTCCGGTCGCCGTTTCCGACCCAAGGGAGAAGAGCCTGCCGCCAATAGGCCTCATAACCTTAGAGGACGCCGAGACCGGAGAAGCGATCACTGTCGACACCTACGACGGCAAGGTCCGCCGCACCCTGGAAAAGCTGGCCGCCATGCAAAGCGAGGAGCGCGACAGGAACTTCACCTCCTCAGGAGTCGACTCCATGCACGTCGCGACGAACGCCAACTACGGCGACGAGATCGTCCGCTTCTTCAAACGCCGGGAAAAAACCATCTTCTAAAACCGTATGTCAAAATTTTCATTCATAATCCAGATATTAAGTTTTATCCTGCTCCTTCTTATAGCCTTCAGGCTCTATTGCCCGGCCAAAACGGAAAACTGGACCGCCGAGCAGCAGAGGGCGCTGGCCGTTAACTTGAGGACCAAAGGACTCGATCTGCAGGCCGCCAAGGAATTCGCGGTCTACCTCAACGACTACAAGATCCCCGTTAAGGAAAGGCCCGGCGTCTGCGTGACGATTGGCAACATCTACTACGACAAGCTTGATTTCGCCAACGCCGTCGCCTTCTACTACAGGGCGGAAGCCCTGGACCCCGAGTTCGCCTGCGACAAGGACGTTCCCAAAAGGATCGTCGACTCTCTCACGAAACTGGGCCGCCAGAAAGAGGCGGCCGCGGCCAGGAAGAGATACACCGCCGTCGATCCCTCTTTGGCCGTGAAAGAGGAGAAGAAAGAGGAAGCGAAGGAACCGGAAAAACCGGCCAAGGAAGAAAAATCGCAAGAGGAAAAATAACATGCGTCATATTTGTCTGCTTATAATTCTGACCCTTCTGCTTTCGGGCTGCCAAAAGAAGCAGGGACAGAGCGCCGCCGCGACGGTCAGCGACCCGGTCGCTGTCAACGTCAGCGTCGACAAGCCGCAGGTCAGAGTTGGCGACCTTGTGAAATACACCATTTCCGTCAACTCCCAGACAAACATCGCCGTCGCGATGCCCGATTTCGCGGAGAACCTGGCGCCCATGGGAAGCCTTCTCATCCACGACTGGGACAACCTGCCGGAGGAAAAGCTCCCCGGCGGCCGCGTCGTGAGGAAACAGACTTACGAATTGGAGACCTACCTGACGGGCGTCTACGAGATCCCGCCGGCGAAAGTCAATTTCATCATAGGAGGCCACACCAACACGCTCTACAGTTCCGCGCTCTGCGTGGAAGTGGTCTCCATCGCCAAGGAAGGCGAGATGACCGACATCCGCGACGTCAAGGGCGTGGTCGAGCTTCTTCTGAAAGCGAAAGACCAGACGGCCATCCTGATCGTCCTCTGCGCCCTCGCGGCCATAGCGCTGGTGCTGCTTCTCTGCCTGGTGTTCAGGAAAAAGAAAATGACCGCTCCCCCGCCGGTGCCGGCCCATATCAAAGCTCTGGCGGCCCTGCACAAGCTGACGGAGAGCGACCTTTGGGAAAAAGGCCTCTACAAGGAATATTTCAGCCGCCTCTCCGACATCTTGAGAGTCTACATAGAGGACCGCTTCCAGTTGAGGGCGCCGGAACAGACCACCGAAGAGTTCCTCGCCATCTTGAGGCAGGATCCGGAATTTACCTACGAACAGAGGGAAATGCTCCGCTCTTTCCTTAACGAATGCGACATGATCAAATTCGCGAAGGGCGAAACTTCCCTAGAGCTCGCCCAGTCCGCCATCGAGGATATTGAGAAATTCATCGAGCAGACCAAGGAGCAGCCCAAAATAAACGAAGAGGAAGGAGGTAAATTATGATACTTCACGACCCCTTATGGCTTCTTTTGCTTCTTCTTATTCCCGTAATAATCTGGGAAGCGCTTTCCAAAAAAGGCAAAGCCGGCATCAGATACAGCGACATCACCCTGCTGAAAAAGATCAGACCGACCCTGGCCGTCAGGCTGCGTCCCTTCATAGTCCTTCTGAGAGTGGCCGCCGTGGCGCTCCTGGCGATCGCCCTGGCCCGCCCCCAGAAAGGCAAAGAGGACACGAAAGTCACGACGGAAGGCATCGACATCATGCTGACCATCGACACCTCGGGCTCCATGATCGCGGAAGACCTGGCCAAGGACCGCAACAGATTGGACGTCGTGAAGGAAGTGACCGCCGACTTCGTCAAACACCGGTCAAGCGACCGCATCGGCCTTGTCGTCTACGGCGCGGAAGCCTACACTCAGTGCCCTCTGACGCTGGACTACGGAACGCTTCTGCAGCTCCTCGACCAGTGCGAGATCGGCATGGCTAACCAAAGCGCCACCGCCATCGGCGACGCCTTAGCCACCGCGCTCTTGAGGCTGAAAGACTCCAGCGTGACGAGCAGAGTCGTGGTGCTCCTTACCGACGGCATGAACAACGCCGGCAAGGTGGCGCCGATGGCCGCCGCCCAGACCGCCAAGGCTTTGGGCGTGAAGATCTACACGATCGGCGCCGGCACCAGGGGCATGGCCCCCGTTCCTGGAACCGACTTCTTCGGCCGCAAGATATTGCAGCAGGTTCCCGTCGAGATCGACGAGGATCTTCTGAAAGAGATCGCAAAAACTACTGGCGGCCAATACTTCCGCGCCACAGAGAAAGCCTCCCTGGAAAAGATCTACCACGAGATCGACCAGCTCGAGAAGACCAAGACGGAATCCCTGACGTATATGGAATGGATAGAACGCTTCCCTCCCCTCGTCTTCATCGCCGGTGCGCTCCTCATTCTGGAAGCGCTGCTTCTGGCCACGAGATTCCAAAAACTGCCTTAAGGAGCATTTCTTATGTACTTTGAAAAGCTATATTACATACACCTTCTCTGGATAGTCATCGCGCTGGGCCTCTTCCTCTTCTACAGGGCCCACAAGAGAAAGACTCTCATGGCGCAGTTCGCTTCCAAAGACATGCTCGATAAGCTTATGACCAGGACGGAAGGCGGCCGCTTCACAAGGAACGCCCTCTTCCTGCTCGGCCTGACTTTCCTCGTTCTCGCCCTCATGGAACCCAAGTGGGGCTACACCTGGGAGGAGATGAAACGCGAGGGCCGCGACGTCATAGTCGCCGTGGACGTCTCGAGAAGCATGCTGGCCCAGGACATCGCGCCCAATAGGCTCGAGCGCGCCAAGAGAGCCATCCTTGACCTTATGCAGATCATGCAGGGCGACCGCATCGGTCTTGTCGCCTTCGCGGGCAGCGCCTTCGTGCAGTGCCCTCTGACGCTGGACTACGGCGCGGCCAAGATGTTCCTAAGTGAACTCGATCCCTCGCTCATACCGAAGGGCGGAACGCAGATCGGCGAAGCGATCATAAAATCTGTCAACGCCTTCGAGGGCAACGAGAGGAACACCAGGGCGCTCATTCTTATAACCGACGGCGAGAACCTCCAGGGCGACCTCGACAACGCCATAAAAATGGCGAAGGAAAAAGGCGTCAAGATCTTCTGCATCGGCATAGGCACGCCCAGCGGCAGCCCCATCCAGATCGTGGACGAAAAAGGCCGCAAGACCTACATTACGGACAGCAGCGGCAACCAGGTGCTTTCCAAGCTCAACGAGGAAACGCTCCAGAAGATCGCCCTGGAAACAGGCGGCGCCTACGCCCAGGCCGTCGCTTCCGGTCTGGAACTGGACGCCATCTACACGAAAAGGATAGCCGCCATGGACACCAAGGAACTTGATTCTTCCAAGAAGAAACACTACGAGCACAGGTTCCAGTGGCCCTTGTGCGCGGCGTTCCTTTGCTTCTTCCTGCAGTCTTCCGTCTCGGAAGGCCGCAAGAAAAACAATGAAGGAGAAGCGGCATGAAAAAATACTTTTTACCCTTACTGATACTCTTACTTTCCCTGGCCTGTGCCGCCGTAGACAACAAAACGCTTTCTAATAAGATCGCGGAGGGCAACAAGGCCTATAAGAACGGCAATTTCCAGGAAGCCGAGCAGCGTTACGCCGACGCCCAGGTCGACTCGCCCGATAATCCCGAGGCGAACTACGACGCCGGATTAGCCTGCTACAGGCTGGAAAAATACGACGAAGCCATCTCCGCCTTCCAGAGAGCCGCCAGCGCCGCCAGTTCAGAATTGGAAGCCAAGTGCCACTACAACATCGGCAACTGCCTCTTCAGGCAGGGCAAACTGAAAGAATCCCTGGAAAGCTACAAGAGAGCCAACGAGCTTGACCGCGACGACGAGGACACCAAGGCCAACATCGAGTACGTCACAAGGCTCATGAAGGAACTGGCGAGCCAGCAGAAGGACGAGCAGGAAAAGGATCCCCTTCAGAAACTCCTAAGAGAACTGGAAGCTCTCATCAGAGCCCAGAACGTAACTCTCATAAAGACCGTGAAGGGCCTGGAAAAGCAGATGGACAAGGATCCCCTCTTCGCTCAGAACCTTTTGACAAACCAGTACCAGCACTCCGAAAAGGCCGGGCAGCTGATCGTAGGCTTCCAGGCGCTCTTCACGAACCTGCCGCCTGAACGCCTGCAATCCACAGGCGAAGCGCCCATGCAGCAAGGCTTGGAGCAAACGCCTGAAAACGAGGCCCTCGTCGCCCTTTATCAGACGATCGCCGATCTCAACCAGGGGCTCAGCCAGTGCGTCAAGGACGGCATCCCCCAGACGGACGTCTTCCAGTCTTTGAGCAACCGCTTCCAGGAAGCGAGAGCGACCGCCGTCGGCCTCGTCTCGGAAAATGTCTCGCCGACCGTGAACGACATGGCCGGACGTTTCGCGGAAGTCTTCAACAACTTCTACGATCTGACCACCGACCTTTCCATCCTGGACGCCCCCGCCCTCAAGGAATGCTTTGAAAAATACAACAAGACCTGCCAGGACCTCGTCAAGGAACTGAAAGAACGCAGCGGCCAAAAAGATGAGAATGAAGGCGAAGAGGAAAAAGAGGAAGCCATGCCGGTTTCCAGCGGAAAGACTCTCGCCATGAAGATCACCAACGCCGTGGAATTCCTGAAGCTCGGCGAGGCGGCCTCCAAGAAAGCCGAGCAGATGCTGAAAGATCTCATCACCGACGCTCCCACGAACCAGTTCGTGGCCCTCGACAACTTCATCAAAGCCAGGAAGGAATTCGAGGAAGACGATCAGAAGAACAACGAGAAACAGCAGCAGAATCAGCAGCAGCAACAGAACGACAACCAGAATCAGGATCAGGACCAGGATCAAAAGGATCAGCAGGACCAGCAGCAGAACCAGGACCAGAACGATCAGCAGCAGCAAGAGCAGAACCAGCAGCAGCAAGAGCAGGAGCAAAGCGGGGAAATGACCAAGGAACAGGCTGAGCAGATACTGCGCGCCTTCGAGGAGGACAACTCCGACAACGAGAAGAACCGCAGGAAAATGCCTGGCAGGATCGTACCCGTGGATAAAAACTGGTAAAATATTCCTCTATGAAAATTATGAACTTAAAGCAAATAACACTCTTCGCCGCGTTCGCCCTTATATCCGTCGGCGCCCTGGCCGAGACCAAGGTCTCCGCCACCTGCAGCCGCAGGGCCATCAGCATGGACGAGTCCGTGCGCTACACCGTTAGGGTGGAGGACGCGAAAAACGCTTCCGCGCCTACGCTCGGCGAGATGGACGGCTTCCGCGTCCTCATGGGGCCGATGCAGTCGAGCCAGTTCATGAACAACAACGGCGCCGTGACTTCGTTCCAGGAATTCAGCTACGAACTGCAGGCCGTTAAGACCGGCAAACTGACGATCGGCGAAGCGAAGATCAAGGTCGACGGAAAGACATACAACCTGCCGAAGATCACGGTAGACGTTTCCGAGGCCAAAAAAAGTTCGGCCAACTCCCCCGCCACCACGGAAGCGGGAGGCCAGCTCTTCTTGGAGCTTGACGCCAGCACGACCAACGGCTTCATAGGCGAACAGATCTTCCTGACGGTGACGCTCTACTATAAGGACGTCGGTTTGGAGAACGCCACCCAGCCGGAACTGAACTTGAACGGTTTCAACGTCCAGGATATCGGAAGACCTCAGCAGGACAGGCAGCGCTACCGGGGGCAGATCTACAACTACCTCCGCTTTCAGAAGCTCTTGATCCCCATGAAGGCGGGAAAGCTGACGATCGGTCCTGCCAGCATGCGGCTTGACATCCAGATCCCCATCTCCAACCGCGGCCGCTCACGGGATCCCTTCGACGATCCCTTCAGCTTCTTCCAGCGCTACCGCACCGTGGAAAAGAACGTCGTTTCCGAACCGCTCGTTATCAACGTCGGCGCTCTCCCCTCCAAGGGCAAGCCGCAAAACTTCAGCGGCGCCGTCGGACAATTCCATCTTGAGGCGGAAGCGACGCCCAAGAAAGTTAAGGTCGGCGAGCCCGTCACCTTAAAAGCCACGCTCGTCGGAATTGGCAATGTCGACCAGGCCGTTTTGGAACTGGGCGGCACCAATGTTACGGGCTTCACGATCTACGACCCGGTCGTCGACAAGAAGACCAGCGTTTCCGACGGGCAATTGAAAGGCATCAAGACCTACAGCCAGATGTGGGTGCCCGTCAGCCAAGAGGTCACCGAACTTCCGGCCGTTTCCTTCTCCTATTTCGACGTGACGAAAAACGACTATGTGACCCTGACCGCCGGACCTTTCCCGCTCACGGTGGAAAAATCCGAACAAAACCAGAAAGTGACCGTCAGCGAAGCGATCCCTGTGCAAAGGGGCAGCGCTCCGACCATCAAGATCCTAAGTCAGGACATCTTCGGGATCAAGCTGCAATCTGGCGAGGAAGCCATCAGCCATATGACCAACAAGAAGTTCCTGCTTCTGGCCCTCGTTCTTCCTCCCGTGCTGTTCATAATATGCGCCCTGATAGCCTTCAAGCGCTCCAAAGAGGAAGACCCGAGCTTCAAGAGGAAGAGCAACGCTTACGCGAAAGCGGAAGCGAACTTAAAGAAAGCCAAAAAGCTCAAGAACAAAAAGGAAGCCGTCAAAGATTTCTGCGCCTTCCTCTCCGCGGCTTTGAACGATTACGTCGCCGACACGATGGATCTGCCCAAGGGCTCCATCAGTGCTGACACCTTGGAAGATCCGGCGCTCAAAAAGGAATGGCAGGATCTGATGAACAGGATCGAGATGGCGCGCTTCGCCGGCAACTACGGCCCGAGCTGCGACAACGATCAGCTTCTTAACGACGCCTCCCGTCTTCTGAAAGAATTAAGGAGGAATCTGAAATGAAAAAACTGTTTGCGATATTAGCCTTCGCTACGCTCGCCCAGGCCTCCTCTTTCGAGGCCGCGAAGTATTTCGCCCAGGGCAACACGGCCTACACGAACCAGAACTACCAGGAAGCGGTTGAGCTTTACAAGCGTTCCCAAAAGGAAGGCCTCAATTCCCCCGCCCTCTATTACAATCTGGCCAACGCCTGCTACAAGTCGGGCGACCTTGGCAGCGCCATCGCCAACTACAGGAAAGCGGAACTTTTCGATCCCAGGGATCCGGACTGCGCCGCCAACCTTTCCCGCGCCCTTAGCCAGACCGAGGACAGCATCTCGAAAAAGGAAGTGCCTCCGGCCCTCCGTTCCTTCTTCTTCCTTTACTTCTATCTCGGGCTGAAGGAACAGGTGATCCTCGCCCTGGCCTTCTGGGTGGTCTTCTGGCTCGCCCTCATAGTCCTCATCCTTTCCAAGAACGAGAGCGTAAAAAGCGCCATGAAGAAATTCTCCCTGGCCTTCTTCATAATAACGCTCCTCTTCCTCGGCTCCGCGCTTTACAAATACTACGACGCCGCGCACCAGGGCGTAATAATCTCGGAGCAGGCCAAGGTCCACGCCGGACCGGACGCTTCCTATACCGAGATCTTCATTTTGAAGAACGGCTCCGAAGTGAAGGTCACGAAAAAGGAAGGCAGCTTCGTTAAGATCCTCGTCCATCAGGAGGAGGGAGAAAGCCAGGCTGGCTGGCTGGAAGCAAGCCAGATAGAGACGATCCTCTGAGCAAAAAAAAGCGCGCCTTGCGGCGCGCTCTTTTTATTGTTCCGGCTTATCGGATCATTTGTTCTCGAAGGCCTGCTTGAGGTCCGCGATGATATCGTTGACATCCTCGAGGCCCACGGAGAGCCTGATGAGTCCGACCGGGATGCCGGCGGCTTCCAGCTGCTCGTCCGTCAGCTGACGGTGCGTATGGCTGGCGGGATGCAGAACGATCGTCCTGTTCTCGGCCACGTGCGTTTCCACGCCGATGAACCTGAAGCGGTCGATGAATTCCGAGGCTTCCTTGCGGCCGCCCTTCACGCGGAAGGCTATTACGCCGCTGGAACCGTTGGGCAGGTACTTCTTGGCTAGTTCGTAGTCCGGGCTGCTCTTAAGACCGGGATAGTTGATCCATTCCACTTCCGGCCTGGATTCCAAGAACTCAGCGACCTTCTGGGCGTTCTCGCAGTGCCTGGGCACGCGGAGGTGCAGCGTCTCGAGACCGTGGTTCAGAAGGAAGGCGTTCATCGGGCCCTGCTGGGCGCCGATGTCCCTCATGAGCTGGGCCACCAGCTTGATAGTGTAGGCCAGTTTCCCGAAGGCCTTGGTGTAGGTGAGGCCGTGGTAGCTCTCGTCCGGGGTGGTGAGGCCGGGGAACTTGTCAGCGTGCTTGTCCCAGTCGAAATTGCCGGAGTCGATGACAATGCCGCCGGTCGCGCAGGCGTGCCCGTCGAGATACTTCGTGGTGGAGTGGATGACGATGTCGCAGCCGAACTCGATGGGGCGGCAGTTGATGGGCGTCGGGAAGGTGTTGTCCACAATGAGGGGCACGCCGTGCTTGTGGGCTATGCGGGCGAACTTCTCGATGTCAAGGACTTTCACGTTGGGGTTCGTCAAAGTTTCGCCGAAAACCGCCTTGGTGTTGGGACGGAAATATTTGTCATACTCTTCTTCAGGAAGATCCTGGTCCACGAACTCCACCTCGATGCCGAGCTTCTTCAAAGTGACGGCGAAGAGGTTAAGCGTTCCGCCGTAGAT
>JAGCDY010000079.1 GCA_017650925.1 bacterium | reverse complement strand
CATTCCCTTTTTGATGGCGGCCGCGGCGGAAGTGATCTTCCTTGTGACGAACTGCTTGCCTCTGCGTTCCGACTCGTGGTTGTAGAGGATGCCGGAGCAGGAGAAGAGGCCAAGGCGGTCGCGGAAGTTGGCGGTCAGCCAATGGGCGTAGAGCTTCGCCGTGCCGTACGGCGTGCCGGGACGGAAGGGCGTATTTTCGTTCTGGGGCTTGGTGTCGGGTTTGCCGAAAAGCTCAGATGAGGAGGCCTGGTAGAACCTGACGTCGGGTTTGACGCGGCGGATGACTTCCAATAGCCTCGCTACGCCCAGGGCGTTCACTTCGCCGGTGATGACAGGCTCGTCCCAGGAGAAGGGAATGAAGGAGCAGGCCGCGAAGTTGTAGATCTCGTCCGGCATGACCTTTTCGAACATTTTGAGAACGCCCATCTGGTCCATCAGGTCGCCCTGAAGGAGATGGACTTTCGGTTTAAGATGCTCGAAGGTCTCGTGGAAGTCTTCCGGGGCGTCTCTGTCGACGCCCCAGACTTCGTAGCCTTTTTCCAGAAGCAGCTCGGTAAGGTACGAGCCGTCCTGGCCGTAGATGCCGGTTATAAGGGCTTTCTTTGCCATTTAGCGATCCTGATACTGCTTTTTATAGTATTCCCAGTATTCGCCGCTCTTGATCTTTTCCCACCACCAGCGGTTGTTGACGTACCAGTCGATGGTCTTGGCCAGTCCGTCCTCAAACTTGACGATGGGCTGCCAGCCGAGGGCTTTCAATTTATCGCAGCAAAGGGAGTAGCGCCTGTCGTGGCCGAGGCGGTCCTTGACGAAGGTCTTCAGGCTCTCAGGCTTGTTGAGGTGCTTGAAGATAAGGTCGACGACCTCGATGTTCTGGCGCTCGTTGCCGCCGCCGATGTTGTAGACTTCGCCAATAACGCCTTTCTCGATAACGGTCTGGATGCCGCGGCAGTGGTCAAGCGTGTGCAGCCAGTCGCGGACGTTCTTGCCGTCGCCGTAGATGGGGACCGGGCGGTCTTCCAAAAGGTTCGTGACGAAAAGCGGGATCATCTTTTCCGGATAATGGTAGATGCCGTAGTTGTTGGAAGCCCTGGTGATGCAGACCGGCACGCCGTAGGTGGCGAAATAGCTGTAAGCCAAACGGTCGGCGCCCGCCTTGCTGGCGGAATAGGGGTTCCTGGGCATCAGAGGATCCGTCTCCACGCTGGAGCGGCCGGGCTCGATGGTGCCGTAGACTTCGTCGGTGCAGATCTGGATGAACTTTTTGACGCCGAATTTCTTGGCGGCTTCCAAAAGCACGTAGGTCCCGAAAACGTCAGTGGTGATGAATTCACTGGGGTCGCCGATGGAGCGGTCCACGTGAGTTTCAGCCGCGAAGTTGACGCAGTAATCGATGCCCTTCTCGAAGATGGGGTCGACTACCTTGGCGTCGGCGATGTCGCCGTGGACGAAGGAATAGCGGGGATTGCCCTCGTATTCCTTGACGTTGTCGAGATTGCCGGCGTAGGTCAGCTTGTCAAGGTTGATGACCTCGGCGTCAGGGTAATTGTCCATGATGAAATGGACGAAGTTGGAGCCGATGAAACCGGCTCCGCCTGTGACTAAATAACGCATATTTACACTCTGGGTTTGTTCTTAAACCAAACGGAAACGAGGTAAGGAGCAAGGAAGATGGAGGAGAAAGTACCCGCCGTCATACCGACCAGCAGGGCGTAGGCGAAGTCCTTGATCACGTCGCCGCCGAAGAGGAACAGACTGAGGATCGTGAACAGCGTCGTCGCGGAAGTCCAGATGGTACGAGAAAGCACCTGGTTGACGGAAAGGTCGATGACCTCGTTGAGGCTGAGCTTGCCGACCTGGGGGAGATTTTCCCTGATGCGGTCGTAAACCACGATGGTGTTGTTGATGGAGTAAGCCACGATGGTAAGCAAAGCCGCGATCACGTTAAGACTCATCTGCGGGTAGGTCACGAAGCCGAAGAAGGCCAGCGTGATCAGAACGTCGTGAGTCAGAGCGACGATGGACGCGAAAGCAAAGCTGACGTTCTTGAACCTGAACCAGATGTAGATGAGGACCAGGATCAGGGCGATGATGACGGACTTGATGGTCTGGACCTTCATCTCTTTACCGACGGCCGGGCCGATGCGCATGGACTGCTCTGTCTCGGGGGCGTTGTCGGGCATGGCCTTGGTCAGAGCCTCCGCGGCTTTCTCGGAAGTGCCGAAGGTGCAGCGGATGATGATCTGGGAACCGACGCCTTCCTGATGCGTGTCGGCTTTCTGGATGTAGCTGTCGCCCAGGCCTTCGCTTCTAAGCACGTTGCGGACTTCGTCGACTTTCACTTCCTTGGGGAAGTTCAAGACGATCATGTCGCCGCCAGTCAGGTCGACGTCCTGCAGAGGAGCGGTCAGAAGAGAAGTGCCGGCCGGGTTCTTGCCTTCCTTGATGGCTTTGTTCTCGCCGGTGAAGCGGATCGTGAAGATGGTCAGACCGACGACGGCGATAGCCAGCGCGACGAAGACCATGAGCTTGCCGCCCTTGACGAACCTGACCTGGCTGTTGCTGAAGGCCTGGAGCATCTTGAAGGCAGAAGCATTCTCAACCTTGAGAAGCAGCAACTCGAAGATGCTGCGGGAAACGAAGAGCGCGGTGAAAAGGTTGGCCGCGATACCGATGATCAGCGTCACGGCGAAGCCCTTGACGGCGCCGATACCGAAGATGTAAAGGACGATGGAGACCAGAATGGTGGTCAGGTTGGCGTCCAGAATGGTGATGAAGGCGCGGCCGAAGGCTTCCTTGACGGCGCGCTTCAGTTCCTTACCGGAAGCGAGCTCTTCTCTCAAGCGCTCAAAGATAAGGATGTTGGCGTCCACGGCCATGCCGATCGACAGGATGATACCGGCGATGCCGGGCAGCGTCAGGGTGGCGTGGAAGAGAGCCAGAACGCTCATGGTGATGAGAACGTTGAAGCAAAGAGCGATGATGGCCACAACGCCGGGCAGCAGATAGTAGCCGAGCATGAAGACGACTACGAAGGCCAAGCCGATGACGAAGGCCATGATGCTCTTCCTGATGGAGTCGGAACCCAAAGAGGCGCCGACGGTCTGGCTATATTCCTCAGTCAGTCTGGCGGGCAGAGAACCGCTGCGCAGAACGAGCGCCAGGTCTTTGCATTCATCCAGAGTGAAGGAGCCGGTGATGATGGGGTCGCCGTCGATGTGGGTCAGAAGCAGCGGGGAGGAGTAGACAAGGTCATCCAGGCAGATGGCCAGCTGGGTGACTTTGTTTTCGCTCATATATTTGCGTTCCGCGACCTGGCTGACCTTGCTGAGGCTGTTGCGGCCGGCGGAATTGAGCTTCAGGGCCACGATGCGGTTGACTCTGGCGTCGGTCTGGACGTTGGCGTCCTTGACGCAGGAGCCGTCGATGGCCACGGCGTTCTCGACCAGGGTAAGCTCTCTGGTCTTCTCGCCGTCCTGGCGGCGGTCGGCGTCTTCCTTGCCCAGCATCAGGGTGCAGTTGCGAGGAATGCGGCGCTGAACTTCGGGATCCTCAAGCAGTCTCTTGAAATATTCGTAGTCGGTGGTCTTGATGCGATACGTCGTGTAGGGGACGCCGCGGTCGGTCGTGCCGGAGGAGGAGAAGATCTTTTCGTCGATCTTATCAGCCTTTTTCAGACGGCTGAGGGTCTTGATGCAGGAGTCGGTGCGCTTGGCGTCAGCCACGACGTGGAAACTGAGCTGGGCGGTCTTCTTTAAGAGGTCGCGCACTCTGTTGGGGTCCTTTTCGCCGGGAAGCTGAAGGATGATGCGGGCCGGTTCCTCGACCTGGATCTGCGGTTCCGTCAGACCGAGCTCGTTGACGCGGTTCTCGACCACGTGGCGGGCCTGGTCAAGCGCTCTGCGGCGGAGGTTTTCCTGCTCGCCCTGGCGCATGGTGGCGGTGAATTTCGTGCCGGAAGCGGAGGGCAGGTTCAGAACGGAAGTGAAGTCTTCCTGGCCCTGCAGACGATCCAAGCCTTGCTTAGCGTCTTCCGCGTTCTCGAAGGAGAATTCGATCTCGCCGACTTTATCCTTGGGAACGATGATCTCGCTGTATTTGATGTTGTTCGCTTCAAAGTATTCCGCGGCGCGCTGACGGAGGCTTTCCAGCTGACTCTGAATGGCGTCGTCGAGTTCCACTTTCAGGAAAACGGAGATGCCGCCCTGAAGGTCGAGACCGAGGTTCAGGACCTTGGCGCGGTCGCCCTGCCACCACTTCTTAACATCGTAAGCCAGTTTCTGGCCGAAGGGGGCGTCCGCGGGGGGCTGGTTGAGTTTCCACTGTCCGATAGCCTCGTCGGCGTTCTTGGACATGGGGTCGCCGTTCAGGGCGACGCGCTGGGCGTTGTCATAGGAAGCCCAGCGGAGGGAGGGATGGATAAGCGCGATGCAGGCGACAAGCACGATCGCGATGATGATGAATCTGGTTGAAATCTTCATAAAAGTTAAGGTTATTTGGGGTTATGTTTATTGTATTTATATTTCAAACGTGGTGTTCCAAAACAGGGGGCGGCGTATTCTCTCCCGCACAGAAAAGCGGGAGTCAGAGAGATCAAGAGTCAAATCTTGACAAACGCCGCTGAAAATCAGTCGTCGTGGTCCGCGCTGTCGTCGGCGGATCCTTTGGGGGTGGCGCGCCTAATCTTTTCCTTGGCCTTTTCGCCGTTGCGTTCGCTGTTGCGTTCCTTAAGTTTCCTGGCGCTGCCGTTGGGGTCTTTGTCTCCCGGCTTTTTTTCCTTGCGCTCCGCCATTCCGGCGCGGCGGGGAGAGCTGGCGGTGTGGACGCCTCCGGTGGGAGGCGCGGCGGCCTGCCACTTGAGGGCGTTGAAATCGTTCGTTTTGTCAGAATGCGTCCGGAAGCCTTTGGCGTCTTTTTTGGCCTTCTCTACCGCTTCCTTCTGCTCTTTTTCCAATTTGCCCTTGCGGCCCACTCTGTGCACGCCGCTGGGCGTATATTTGCTTTGATTGCGGGTGATCCTCATGACGCGCTGCGTCGTGCCGTCTTCCGTGACCTTGTCGACGTAGTTGGTGATCGGCGCGCCCAGGGTCCTTTCGTCCCTTCTCATCACGTCCGTCGGGCCGCTGACGGGGCGCTGGACGTTGTAGCGGTTGATCTTGAAGACCGACCGGTTGCCATGATTGATCGTCTTTCTGCCGCCGCTGCCCGTCCTTCCGGGATTCAGGGCGGCTTTGGTGTAAGTTTCACCGCTCTGGGCCTCCGGGACTAAAAGCAGAAGTCCCAGGGCCAGAGCGAACACTCCCCCTACGAGGGAGAGCGCTATCTTCTTGAGATATTTGTGAAACTTACTTAGCATGGCTTACTTTTCAGCGGGCTTTTCTTCTTCCGGTTTCACGACCATGGCGACCGCGTTCTTGGTGATCTCGATCGTCGTCTTGGTCTGATCGTCTATCTGAAGCCTGACGCTTTCTTCCTTGATCTTCTTTATGGTGCCGTAGACGCCGCTCTGGGTCATGATGCGGTCGCCTTCCTTCAAGGCCGCCATCATCTGCTCACGCTGCTTTTTCTGCTTGCGCTGGGGCGCGATCATAAGAAAATACATCGCGGCCAGAAGAATGAGCATCATGATAATCGGATTGCTGAAGAGGCCCGGCTGCTTGGCGGCTTCCTGAGCGGCCGGAGCGGCCTCCGCGGCGGCGGCATCGGCCGCCGCCGCGGTTTCCGTCGCGACTTCATCCGCCCAAGCGAGGGCGCTCATAAGAAGAGTTGATATAAACGCGAAATGTTTTTTCATATTCGTAAAATTTACTTGATGAGGCCGAGCCATTCCTGGATGACAGGAGCGAACTTGACGACGACCGGCGTGAAGACGACGGAGACCATGCTCATCAGCTTGATGAGAATGTTCAGGGCCGGGCCGGAGGTGTCTTTGCAAGGATCGCCGACCGTGTCGCCGACCACCGCAGCCTTGTGAGCTTCGGAGCCCTTGCCGCCATGGTTGCCGCGTTCGATGAACTTCTTGGCGTTGTCCCAAGCGCCGCCCGCGTTGTTAAGCATGCAGGCCAGGACGAAACCGGCGGTCAGACCGCCAGCCAGAAGACCAAGAACGCCGGCCACGCCGAGGACCAAGCCGGTCACGACGGGGACGATGATGGCGAGAAGAGAGGGGATCAGCATTTCTTTCTGAGCGCCGGCCGTGGAAATAGCCACGCAGCGAGCGTAGTCAGGCTTGCCGGTGCCTTCCATGATACCGGCGATCTCCTTGAACTGACGGCGGACTTCCTGGACCATGGCGCCGGCGGCGCGGCCGACGGCTTTCATGGTCATGGCGCAGAAGACGAAAGCCATCATGGCGCCGATGAAGAGACCGCAGAGCAGCAGGGGGTTCAGAAGGCTGAGGTCGTACATGGAGACGAAGTCTTTCATGCCGATGCCGCTGATGGCGGCCTTAAGGTCGCCCTGGCCTTCGAAGTATTTCTTGACGACGTTCAAGCAAGCAGAATCCGGAGCGGAAATGAGCAGCTTGCCGAGCCAGATCTTGACTTCCTCAAGATAAGCGGCCAAAAGGGCCATGGCGGTAAGGGCGGCGGAACCGATGGCGAAGCCTTTGCCGGTCGCGGCCGTTGTGTTGCCGAGGGAGTCGAGAGCGTCGGTCCTGGTACGGACTTCCGCAGGCATGCCGGACATTTCGGCGTTGCCGCCGGCGTTGTCGGCGATCGGGCCGTAAGCGTCCGTGGCAAGGGTGATGCCCAGAGTGGCGAGCATGCCGACAGCGGCGATAGAGATGCCGTAGAGGCCCTGGCTGGCGTTGGTGAAGCCGCCGGCCATGCCGAAGGCCGCCAGAATGGCGATGCAGATCGTCACGACAGGGATGCCTGAGGAGAACATACCGACAGCCAGACCGTCGATGATGGTCGTGGCGGCGCCCATGTTGGCCTGATTGGCAATGCCCTTGGTGGGAGCGTATTCATCGGAAGTGTAATATTCGGTCGCCTGGCCGATGATGACGCCAGCGACAAGGCCGGCCACCACGGAGCCGAAGAGGCCCAGCGGCAGGCCGAGAGCCTGAATGATGAAGAAAGCGGCGACGATGATGAGGGCCGTGCTGGTCCAGGTACCGGTCGCCAGAGCTCTAAGCAGGTTCTTCTGGGTCGCGCCTTCTTTGCAGCGGACCAGGAAGATGCCGACGATGGAGAGCAGGATACCGACAGCGGCGATGAGCATCGGAGCTAAGACGAAGCTCAGCGGATTGCTGACCGCGCCTTCGCCGGTGCCGAGAGCGGCGCCCAGAGAAGCGGTGGCCAGAACGGAACCGCAGTAGGATTCGTAGAGGTCGGCGCCCATACCGGCAACATCGCCCACGTTGTCGCCGACGTTGTCAGCGATGGTGGCGGGGTTGCGGGGGTCGTCTTCCGGAATGTTGGCTTCGACTTTACCGACCAGGTCGGCGCCTACGTCAGCGGCCTTGGTG
>JAGCDY010000078.1 GCA_017650925.1 bacterium | reverse complement strand
GAAGCGTCCCATAGTTTCCCCGCAGGCCGGGCATTTCCTGTCGGGCAGGTCGATCCCGATAGTCTGAGTTATGCCGTTCAGGGGCGTCGCCCTGGGTTCGCCCTCGTCGTCGTAGCCCACGAATTCCGTCTTGTGGCATTTTGGACAGACGTAGTGGGCCGGCAGGCTGTTCACTTCCGTAATACCGCTCAAAAACGCCACAAAGCTAGAACCCACGCTGCCTCTGGATCCCACGATATAACCGTCGGAAAGAGATTTCTGCACCAGCATCTGGGCCAGCATGTAAAGGTCGGCGTAATGGTTCTCTATTATGGAGCCGATCTCGCGCTCAAGCCTCATCAGCGGGATCTTGTGGGGATTTTCGCCATAGACCGCGTGCAGCTTTCCGTAGCATAGGTCGCGCAGACGCTGCTCCGCGTTCTCCACTTTCGGAGGATGGAAGCCGTCGGGTATAGGCTGGAGATCTTCCAGTGATTCCGCGATCTTATTCGTGTTCGTGATGACGATCTCTTTGGCCTTCTCCTCGCCCAAATAGCTGAATTCCTCCAGCATCTTGTCGGTGGAGCGGAAATACAAAGGCGCCTCGGTCTCGTCGTCGTAGCCCTGGCCAACCTGCAATATCTTCCTGGCCAGCGCGTCCTTCTCCTCGAGGATGTGCACGTCGCAGGTGGCGCAGACCGGTTTCCCGTACTTTTCGCCCAGCTCGACTATTTTCTTGTTCAGCCTAATCAGGTCGTCGTTGGCCCTGATTTTGGGATACTCGACCTTGCTCTTCAAAAAGACGTTGTTGCCCAGCGGCTGGATCTCGAAATAATCGTAAAGTTTCTGCGCCTCGGAAAAACGCTTGCCGAATTCATCAGAGGAGATCTGCTCGGCGTCTTCCTTCAGCACGAGGTTGAAAAGCTCGCCCGCCACGCAGGCGCCGCCTATGACCAAGCCTTCCCTGTACTGCTCGAGGATATCCCTGGGGATAAGCGGATGGGAGTAGAAATATTCCGTATGGGATATCGAGACCAGATCGTAAATGTTGTGCAGCCCTTTCCTGTTCTTGGCGTAAAGAATGATGTGATAGGTGTTGGCCTTGATGTCGGAGGCGTCCTGCTTGCTGAGCCCTCCGGAGTTCTTGCTCTCGAGGCGCTTCTTCAGTTCCTCGGAAGGAATGTTGACAAGATAGCCTTCCACGCCGAACAGAAGCCTTATGCCTAATTTCTTGGCCTGCTTGTAGGCGTCGGGATAGATGTGCACGTTGCCGTGGTCGGTGACGCCCACCGCGGGATGCCCCCAGAACTTCGCCCGGGCGATAAGGTCGTTCACTTCCGTCAGCGCGTCCATGGCGCTCATCTTCGTGTGGGCGTGCAGCTCCACGCGGTGCTCGGCGCTTTTTTCCGGCGGCGTGGGATCGTCCGCCCTGACGATGGTCTCCGCCCTCAGGAAAAGCTCGCCGCTTCTCTGGTCGGTGTCCAATGAGCCCAAAACTTTCAGCCACTCCCCTTCCTTGATCTCGCCCACGAAGATCTTCTCCTGGCTGCCCCACTTGGGCATCTTGAAGATCTTGACGGCCACGGCGTTCTCGCCGTCCGTTAGGAAGGCGGTGTTGGGCCGACGCTCACTCTCCTCGTTGGCGTAGGAGAAAACTTTCCCCTCAACGAGGACCTTCTGTCTGCCGCCCTCCCTGCCGTAAAGGTCGCGCATCGCCGTCACCGTGAACTTGGAGGGAATGACGCCGTCGCCGTAAACGATCTTTTCGGCCTCCGCTTTCTGCTTGGCCAGTTTCGCGGCGCGCTCCGCCTCTTCCTTTTCCTTCTCCTGGTCGTGTTCGCTGCTGAAGTCGCCCGGCACGATCTTCACTTTGCCCGCGAAGTCCAGGCAGACGCCCAGCAGTTCCGTCAGCTTCGCGTCCACAAGAGCGCCAACGGCCTCCTTGGCCGTCAACTCGCCGTCCACTTCCAAAAGAATGTCGCCGCCGTCTTCCAAGACGTGGTGCTGCTCTATAAGCGCCGCCTTGTGCCCGCACATGGCGAAGGCGTAATTTAAGATCTCCTTGAAGTGCACCCGGAAAAACTCCAAAGGTGAAGGCGCGCTCCCCTTCTCGTAGAGGGGAATGAGCAAGATCCTTGGCCTTCCCTCCTGCGGAAGAGCGGAGAGCATCTTGCCAAGGCTCTGCCCTAGGGCCAATACCAATTCCGCCCAGCTCTCATCCTCAGGCAGAGCGGTCAAAGGCAGTTCCAGTTCCCAGATGTGGGTGTCGTCGTCGATGCCCAAACGCAAGTCGCCGGGCTTAAGGAAAGAAGTGGCGGAGCCCTTTAATGGCAGGCTTCCGAAAAGGTCAGAGGGGCTGATAAACAGATACGACTTCATCTCTACCCTTATTCGCCAAGTTTCATGAATTCAGGGTGGATGTAATTCTCGTCGCACTTCATGGTGTAGGTCACTTTGCCTTTGGAAGTGATCTTGACGTTGTGGGAAACGCCCGCTTCCTTGAATTTGCTGATGAAATTCTTGCCCTTCTTCTCGAGGAAGTAATCGGCCTCGAAAAGATAATCGCTCGGGCAGCTGTAGTCCAGGAGCTGGAGGCCGTAGCCCTCGTCGAATTTAGAGGTGTCGACATTCTTGAAGGTGCCGGAGCATTTTATGGAGGAGGAATAGCAGTTGACGCATTCCACCAGCTTGCTTTCCAGATCCTTGGTAGCGCAGTCCTTTATGGCCAATTTCAAGGGATAGGTGCTAACTTCGTTGAATTTCAGCTTCCCGTTCTTTTCTTTCCAGGAAATGTCAAAGAGATTGTCTTTTTTCCCAAAATCGAAAGACTTGAAAGGCACGTTTACGTAGGCGTTCCTAGATACGGTGCCGTAATACTTGAAGACTATGAAAGAGTACCTGCCCCTATCGTCGCCGTCGAGTTCCTTGATGGTCTCCGCGGAAAAGGTTCCCGTAAGCTTGATGGATGTGGTCCCCTTGAACTCGCTGCCGAAGGTCTCGGCGAAAGCCTGGGCGCTCAAAAGGAGAGCGGCAAACAAAAGCAAATAATTTTTCATAGTCTTCAATATTCTTTTATAACGCGTTGGTGAATTCCGGCCTGACGTATCTTTCGTCGCAGCTGAAGGAGAAAGTGGCCTTACCCTTGGAAGTGACCTTGACGGTGAACTTGATGCCGTTATTGGCGCCCTTCAAGGCCAGGTTTTTCCCGACCTTTTCCAGCGCGAACTTCCTGTAGAGGAAATCCTCCTTGCTGGAGAATTCCGTGATCTGAAGCAGGTAAGCGTTCAGAAGCGGAGGATCCACGTTGGTGAAGCTGCCGGAACATTTGATGCTCGTCTTGGAGGGAGCCTCCTGTTCCAGGGTGTCTTCGCCGTTCATCACCCCGAGCCAAAGCAAGTCCATGTAGCTGGTCTTGTACTGGAACTTCTTGTTCTTCAGGGTGTACTTGATGTTTTCCCCCATGCTTTCGGAGGTGTAGACTCCTGGCTTGGTCTCAGAGACGGGCAGCGCCGAGGAGATACCGCCATGACGCTTCAATACGACGAAATTGTAGTTCGCCGGATCGTCCAGCATATGCTGGAGCTCGTCCGTTATGGTGCCGCTGAGCTT
>JAGCDY010000010.1 GCA_017650925.1 bacterium | reverse complement strand
GGAGCTGGCGCCAGAGGCCACGCTGGGGCCGGTGGTGCTGGCCGTCATTTTGTAAGTGGAGAGATTCAGCACAAGGTAGGTGGCGTCTTCCGTGACGTCCTCGGCGAAAACGCCGATCTCGTAATTCTTGGAATCGACATTGGTGCCAAGCTGCGCCGCGGCGTCCCAGGTCGTGCGCTTGGAGCCGTCGCCCAAAATGATGCCGGTGGCGCCTTCGCCTTCCACATTGGTGAGTTCATAGACGCTTCCCTGATCGTCTTTGTAGAAAAACCTAACGCTGAAGACCGGGGTTGTTTTGGTAGTGGTTTTGGTCAGGGTGTAGTCGATATCGACTTTGCCGTTCCAGGGCCAGCGCTGTTGGGAGGAAAGACCGGTGGCGGCGTTGTCCGCCAGGGCCATGGTCGCCAGCGTCGCGGTCAGAATGGATAAATATAAAGCTTTTTTCATATTAGTTCTTCCGTTTTTGATCTGGTTAAAATCTCTTGATAAGAGCGCAGAGGCCAAGAGCCAGCGCGACTAGCATCATTCCGGGCTCGGGCAGCACCGTGACGCTCGCTTCCGAGGTTCCGGAGGCGTAGGTGGTGTTGCCGTTGAAGATCCTGTATTTCAGGGAGTAGGTGCCGGTGCGGGGCAGATCCTCGGGATCGATGGTGGTGTAATCCCAGACGTAGGTGCCGGTGGCTTCACCGGAAGTGTTAACGAGCTGGAAAACCGCGCCGGGGGTGACGTCGGTCTGCTCCGCGGTGACGGTGATGCTCCTGTCGTATTTCCCCTGCGCCCATTCGGTGCTGTAGGGGATCGGATAGGTGGGGGTGAGAGCCCTGGTTTGGGAGGTGGTGTCCAGATCAAGATCCGACCAGGCGGTGCCTTCCGGCGCGGTGTCCGCCAGGAGAACGGTCGCTGCTATTGCGAGCGTTAAAAAGATAAGTTTTTTCATATAACCTGTTGGTGGTGGGGTTAAAGGTTGGATTATCTGTTTTAAGTAAAACTTAGCTTTGTTTTCTCGCGCAGGCAAGGGCCAGGAGCAAGGCGAGGCTAAGAAAAGCCGGCTCCGGTATGCCCTTGGGTACCAGGCGGATCTGGAAGTTGTCAAGGCAGATGCCGGCGTTGTCCACGCCGCACCAAAGCTTGAAGGCCTTCAGGTATTCGTTGTTCAAAACCTCGTCGTCGATGCCGTCCGGGTAGTTGATGCGGCTGTCGGCGTCTTCCATCTCGTATGCGTTTTCCCCGAAGACAACGGAGATCAGCGTCTTGTACTCGTAGTCGATGAGCTCACAGTTGAAGCGCTCGGAGAAAGCGAACCACGCGCCGTTTTCGACCGGTACTGAGGCGGCGGCGTGCTCTTCCCACCAGGAGGTGTTCTCGATATCGTTGAGCCTTAAGGCGACCGGCAGGCCGGCCTTCGCGTCGTCCAGATAGAAGGTCACGTCGTTCATGCGGTGGGCGTCGTCCTGGGAGAGCAGGAAGTAAGCTTCGGAATGCTGCTCCTCCGGGCGGTCCACGAAGGTGGAGGGAATGTAGATGTCAGCGGAGCAGACCACGTCGAAGTCGGCGGCTGTCTCGGCGGGGATGTTGAGATTGAGCCCGTAGCCGCAATCGGCGGACCAGTCGTTGGCGTTGACGATCTTCATGACTTTCTTTTCGGAGCCGGCGGGATCGTCGACGATGTCGCAGCGGTTGTGATCGGTGTATTTGACACAGCAGGGATCCTGTTCGGAAAGCTCTCCTCTAACCACCGAGCCGGATTCGGTGGTCTTCTGGAGCCTGTTGAAGTCGGAGGCGTACATGACGTAGCCTTTTTCCGGCGAGCCGCTCTGGATGAAAAGCGTCAGGTCGATGGGCTCCGCGCCCTCAATGTCGGAAGTGAAGCGGATCACGGGACGGTAGAAGCCTAGATCGAGCTTGGAGCGGTCTATTTTGGCCACGAAGCGGAAGGAGCTCCAGACGGTGCCGTTGGTGGCGGCCTTAAGGTATTCGCCGCCTTCTATCACTTCGGAGCGGAAATTGAAATTACCGGCCCCTTTGTTGTTGACCACGATGGTCACGGTGTCGGCGGAGTATGAGATCGGGCTTTCGGGCGGGACCACGCCCATGACGGGCGGCTCATCGCCCTTGGAGACGGCTTCGTAGACGATGTCGTCAAGATAGTAGTCGTCCGCGTAAGTCACCGTGGAGATCAGAAGCTCGTTGAAGTAATCCTTGGGCGCCGCACTGGTGATGGGAATGTCAAGGTCGTCGTAAGTGACGTCGCCAAACGTTATGCTCAAAAGGCGGCGGTTTAGAGGATCGGCGTTGTAAGTGAAGGAGAAGGGGAACCATTCACCCACGGGGACCGAGTAGTCTTCGCCGAAGGGAAGGGCCATGTTTTCGCTGGAAAGCATGATGACGCTTCCGTCGCTCTGGAAATAATACGCGCCCATCTGGTTTGTTTTGTCGGTGCCGATCTGGAAAGGCGAATAATTGCCGCCCACCACGGGCAGTTTCAGTCTGCCGGAGAAGCGGAAGTTGAAGCGTGAGGAGAGGCCTTCAGGGACGTTCAGCCTAAGGGTGTTGCTTAAGCCCCTGTTGGCGATGCAGCGGTTGCCGTTGTCGTCGATGACATAGACGGTGGGGTTCAGCCAGCCCGGCTCCACGTCGGTGATGATACCCAGCTCGTTGTTTTCAAAATCGTTCTCGTAGAAAATGGCTCCGCCGCTTGTCATGGTGGAGACAGTCACGATGGTGTATTTGGTGTCCTTACCGTTTGTGGTCCTCAGTTTGCCGCGGCCGAACTGCAGTCCCAGGGCGGAACGGTCGATGTTCAGCTTCAGATCGTAGGAAGCTGTGCCGTGGATCGTGTCGGAGTAAACTTCGTCCTCGTCGGCTCCCTCGATGGAGAGCCAGTCGGCGCCTTCCTCGACCATGGTCTCGAAGGGCATGTCGCCCGTGCCGTTGTTATAGACGGTCATGGTGACCGTGTTGGTGCCGATGTAGGCGATCCTGTTGCGGGTGGCGTCCAGGTCGGAGGCGGAGGCGATGGGGACGGCTTCGATCTTGATGTTGTCCATGATGACGCCGCCCGCCTGGCCCCAGTAGAAGACCCTGAAGCGGGGGAAGTCGCCGTCGTCGCGGCTGGTGAGAGGAATGTCGAGGTCGTTGACTTCGTACTCGTTGAAGGTCATCCCCAGAAGCCTGTAGTTGCCCGGCGTGGTATTGATGGTTACGCTGGCGTGAGTGAAGCGGTTTTCAAACTCGACGGTGTAGGGGAAGGTGTAGTTCGCGGCAATGGAACGCAGCTTCAGAAGTCCGTTCTCGCTGGTGGAGAAGGAAAATTCGCCGCCGGCGCCGTCGTTGTTGCCAAAG
Organism: bacterium; assembly: GCA_017650925.1. GTDB lineage: Bacteria > Auribacterota > UBA3054 > UBA3054 > UBA3054 > UBA3054. The sequence goes on along the minus strand of JAGCDY010000010.1, from coordinate 2,414 downwards.
AACATGTACTGGTAATCGCCGAACTTGATGTCGAAAGACATCTTAAGGTTGTAGCGGGCGTAGGTGCCTTTCACGCCTTTAATAACGGTGTGTGTCCCGCCGTTTTCCTGAGGCAGCTGGATGTTGATGGCCTTGGAGCTCTCATAGCCTCCGTTGACCACGTTGGCCTGGGCCATGTGCTCGGCCTGGTTGGAAGCGTAGATGGAGGACCAGGCTGGATCCTGGGCGTAGATGTCGCCGAGCTGAAGATCCTCGAAGCTTTCATAGTAGAAGACTTCGTTCTGCCAGATGACGTTTACGACCTTGGTGCCGTAGGAGCCGCCGTTGACCGTCAGCTTGGCTTTGTAATAGCCTTTTCCTTTTGAGAAGTCCGGGATGGCCTTAACGGTCTGCGCGGTGGTAAAGGTGCCGCTTGCGGGGGAGACCGTCAGCCAGTCGGCGTCGGAGGTGATGGAGAAGGGGATCTCCGCCTCGGGGCCGCCGTTGCCGATCTCAAAATCAAGCGATTCTTTCCCGACGCCTATGAGCAATTCATCCGGAGCGACTAGGACCGGGGAGTCAGAGCGGAGGACAGCTTCGACCAAAAGATCGTCAAAATAAGCGGCGCCCTGGGAGGACAAGCTGGAATACTGGGTGGAGAGGCGCAGCTTCGTCATGTCGCCGGCGTCCGGGCAATAAAGGCTGCAGGCTTTTTTCTCACCGTTGAGGCAGACTTCCGTGACCTTGCTGTTCACGGCGTCCCAAAGGAAGTAGCCTTCGTTCCAGGAACCGAGATTTCTGACGTTTGTGAAAGTCAGGCCGCTGGGCCAGGTTTCGGCATTTTTGGAGCCGATGTTGAAGCGCAGGTAAAAGAAACGAACCTCCGTCTCGCTGTTGTAGAGAGCGATGAGGTCCACGTTGGAACCCGGCTTGATTCTAAAGGAGATCTTCGTAAATTCCCGGGCGGGGTTTTCCGAGGTGGACTTGAAGGTCGGCGTGAAGATCATGTCGTATTCATCGGAACCGGAGGCGGTCTTGGCCAGTTTCAGGGCTTTGTTGGAGCCGTCCGCGACCACGGTGGAAGTTCCCACGTAGGGCCGCCAGAAGGACCAGCCCTCGACGGTTCCCACCATTTCGGTGCCGACGTCGTAGGATTCGAAGTTTTCAGTGAAGGTCACTTCCGCGAAAAGGGAAGCTGCCGTTATGAGTGTTAGGAAAGCAAGGAAACGTTTCATGGAACCTGGCCTGATTTTGAGGTTAATTATTCAGCGCGACATACGCTTGCGAATTTATGATATTGTACGATAATTTCGGGATATTTTCAATGTGTTAATGTCTAAAAAAACAGCGTCCTTGAGGAGTGCTCCTCGTTATTTTTTCCTGACAGCGAGCCCGAGCAAAACGAGCAGGAGACCTGCCGCCCCAAGGGGCTCCGGGATGAGCGTTATTGTTGCGCTCTTCGTGTACGAGGGGACGAAGCTTTTGGAGAGTACCTGGGCGAAGATCGTGTACTGGCCTTCCTCCTCGGGAAGGGTGATGACTTTCTCTGTGTAGCTTTCTTCCCAGGCCGTCTCCTCCAGTTCTTCCTCGCTGAAAGCCCATCTTGTTCTTCTGGTGCCGTTGTCGGTCGTTAGGGTAAGGGTGACGTCCCTGTCCGTGGTCTCCGCCGCGCCGCCGTTCAGTTTCAGGCTGGTTATTTCCGCGGTGGTGAATTTGTTCGTGTAGGAGTAGACGATCACGTTGGTGCTATTCTGCATCATGCAGAGGTAATTCAGGCGCAGAACGTCCAGGAGGGTCCAGGGCAGGCCGGAGCAGCGCATGGTCAGCATGAAGCAGTTCTCGAAGATCTTGGAGTTGTCGTAGCGGCAGTTGGTCTCGAACTGCAAGCCGCCCTTGTTGTAGGTCCGCCACCATTCGTATTTGTTGCTGGGGAAGGACATGTAGTAGCCTGAGCCGCCGCCTCTGTGCATGGTGACGGGGATCTGGTCCAGCTCGCGGCCGTCCTCGTGGTAGACTCTCAGAACGATGCTGGTCGGGAGATATTCGAACATCCAGCCAGTGGAGTTGCAATAGGCGTTGGAGTACATTTCCGGAGGAGCCTTGCGGTAGACGCCGGCCTGGAGATTGGCGGCCGCCGGCCCTACGCCGCAGAAGCAGTCGCCCCAGCCGTCGTAGCAGTAGCGCATGATGTCCTGCATGCCCTCTGGATCCATCCAGTTGCAGTGGTACCTTTCGCCGTTCACGGCGTTGTTCTCAGGATCCATGTCGAAGCGGTAGGTGTCAGGCAGCTGCATGGAGTGCCCCGTCTCGTGGCAGAGGGCGCCATGTCCCGCCATGTCGAAGATGCCGGAGGCAAAGGTCTGGCCGATCCAGTAGTAGGGGGCGTTGTAGAAGGCGCCCATGGAGCCGCCCTCGTTGAAGAAGAGCTGCGTCGT
>JAGCDY010000077.1 GCA_017650925.1 bacterium | reverse complement strand
GAGGGCCAGGATGACGGGAACGTTGGGCAGGCAGACGTCGTGGGCGATCTCGTCGTAGGCTCTCTGCATGAAGGTGGAATAGATCCCCACCACCGGGCGCAGCCCGCTGGCGGCCAGGCCGCCGGCGAAGGTCACGGCGTGCTGTTCGGCGATGCCGACGTCGAAGAATCTGTCGGGAAAATGATTGGCGAAATTCGTCATGCCGGTGCCGCCGCACATGGCCGCCGAGACGACGACCACGCGCTCGTCTTTTTCCGCCAGCTCAAGGACGGTCTTCGAGACGGTGTCGGTGTAAGTCGGAGTCTTCTTCTCGGCTTTTTTGAGCTCGCCGGTTGCGGGATCGAATTTGCCGACGCCGTGGTAGCGCTCGGGATTCGTTTCCGCGGGAGCGTAGCCTTTCCCTTTCTTGGTGCGGCAGTGCAGAACGACCGGCATTATCTGCTCGGTGGAACGCGCTTTCAAGATGCGCACCAGTTCCTTGACGTCGTTGCCGTCGACGGGGCCGATGTAGTGGAAGCCCATTTTCTCGAAGATGTTGTCGACGATGAAGAGGAGCTTGAAGGCGCCCAATAAGCGCATGCTGAAATTCGTGAGATGCACGCCTATTAAGGGAATGCTGCTGAGGATATTCTTGCAGTTCCTCTTGAACTGGCGGTAGTGGACGTTCGAGACTATCCTCGCGAAATGTTTGGCGATGGCGCCCTTGGTGGGAGAAATTGACATCGCGTTGTCGTTCAATACGACCGTGAATCTTCCCCTGGCGGCGTTGTTGTTCAAAGCCTCCAGCGCCAGGCCGCTTGTCATGGCGCCGTCGCCTATGATGGCGACGACCTGGTGATCCTCACCTTTGGCGTCCCTGGCGGCGGCCAATCCGAGAGCCACCGAGATCGAGGTGCCGGCGTGCCCGACGGGATAGCAGTCGTAGGGGCTCTCCTCGGGCGTCGGATAGCCGGAAAGTCCGTCTTTCTGCCTGAGCGTTTTGAACTGCTCGCGGCGGCCCGTCAGGATCTTGTGGGCGTAGGCCTGGTGTCCGGTGTCCCAGACGAGCTTGTCCTTCGGAGTGTCGTAAACGTAGTGCAAAGCCACCGCCAGCTCGACGGCGCCGAGGCTCGAGGCCAGATGTCCGCCGGTTTCGGATACGGTGTTAACGATCTCAGCCCTTATTTCCGAGCAGAGTTCGGGGAGTTCGTCGACTCTAAGTTTCCTGAGGTCGGCGGGCGTTTGCACTTTTTCCAAAAGGGACATTTCTATTCCTCGCCTCTCCCAGCTGATATCTCGGTCTCCAAAGCTTCGATGGTGCCGTCGTTCTTAGCCTGGAGCTTCTCGATCTTTTCGCGGGCGTTCTTCAGCTCGGAGGCGCAGAAGGTCGCGAGCTTGATGCCCTTTTCGTACTCTTTCAGACACTCGTTGAGGGAGAGCGAGCCGTCTTCGATCTTAGATACGACTTCCTCCAGTTCCTCGAGGGCCTTTTCAAAGGACAATTTCTTTTCGGTATCGGACATGATCAGGATCCCATTTATGATTAACGGAAAAATTTGCCAAGCAGAGTGCCCAGAAATTCGCTGTCTTTTATCCAGCGCCCGACGTCGTTCAGCATGACGAGCGCGAAAAGCGCCAGAAGGAGCATCAGGCCTATGCGCTGGTACCAGAGAAGGAACTTCTCAGGCAGGGGCTTTCTTCTTATACCCTCCGCTATTAGGAGCACGACGTGCCCGCCGTCCAGAACGGGCAGCGGCAGAAGATTCAAAACTCCAAGGTTGACGGTGATGAGCAGAACGAAATTCAAAAGCACGTCGAAGCCCCGTTGCGCCGCGGCGCCGGTCATCCTGGCGATGCCGACGGGGCCGGAGAGGTTGTTGACTTTAAGCGAACCCGCGAACAGAAGCTTCAGGGTCCTCAGGGTCTCGACGACTTTGGCCCAGGCTTTGGCGGGCGATTTCTTCAAGGCGGAAAGGAAGGGTTCCCGGACCATTTCGGAGGCCGGCTTCAGAAGGATCCCGGCGTGCCCCATGTACTCGACGCGGGAGACCAGCGTAGTAACCAGCGTTTCCCTTCTGTATTTGCCGCTTTGGGCGGCCACGGCCACGCAGGCCGTGATGCTGCCTATTCCGCAGGCTTCGAAATAATCCTCTTGGGAAAGCGCTAGCGGCCTGTCGTTCAAGGCCAGAATCTTCGCTCCCTCAAGGCTCCAGAGCGATTCCGGGGCGCCGGGCCTCAAACTGAGCCTGGCCCGGCCATCGACGTTCACTATGTCGAAGAGCTGGCATTTTTTCTTTTTGCCGATCGCAAGTTTAACCGTCCTTTTTTCCGGCTGCTGGCTTTCGTCGGCTCTCCGGCTCTTTTTGTAATTGGCGACCGTAACGGTTATGTTGGTGTCGGGCAGGGCGCGGATCGTCTGGGAAAGTTCCTCGAAGCTGCAGCTGGAACTTGGCAGCCCTTCTATGGCAAGGAAGACGTCGCCTTCCCTGAGGGGCGAATCAAGACTTGCGATCTTCTCAACCTGGGCGGGAGGGGACATGGCGATGCCGAGTCCCAGGTAGCCTTTTTCCTCGTTAAGGTCCGGCGTAACGGAAAGCTCGATGTCTTTTCCGTCCCTCGACGTCGTCAAGGTTACCGGGCTGTAGAGGTTGGCCCTGATCTCTTCGACGAAGGCGTTCCAGGTCGTGACCGGCTCGCCGTTGAGCTTAAGGATCCTGTCGCCGGGAGCGATGCCCGCCGCGTCCGCGGGGGAGCCCTGTATCACTTGCGAGACGGTTATGCCGTCCGGCAGAATGGCGACCTTTTCGCCATAGCAGAGGAGCGCCACGGCCAGGGGCAGCGCGAAGAAAAGATTCATGCCGGGGCCGGCCAGGATAATGCAGAGCCTTTGCCAGACGGTCTTCGCGGAGTAGAAACGCTCGGGCGGGATGTCTTTCTCGGCTTCCTTCTGTTCTTCGTCCGGCAGATCGCTCTGCCCGGCCATCTGGACGTATCCGCCCAGAGGTATGAGGGAGATGCAGTAGGTCGTCTCCTTGCCTTTCCACTGCAGGATGGTCGGACCGAAGCCTATGGAGAAACGCTCGACATAAACGCCGCAAAGTTTCGCCGCGGCGAAATGCCCGAATTCATGAACGCAGACCAAAAGGCCAAGGACTATGCAAAAATATATAAGCGTCAACATTTCTGATCTATTCTCTCCCGAAGCGGTCAGCTTCTAAAATATCCTCCAGGGCAGGATCTTTGACATTGTTGGTTTTCTCAAGTTTCTTTTCCAAAAAGCGCGGTATGTCCATAAAGCCGCATTCTCCTCTGAGGAAGCGGGTGACGGCCGTCTCGTTCGCGCCGTTCAAAACAGCCGGGAAGATCCCGCCTCTTTTCAGCGCTTCGTAAGCCAATCCCAGACAGGGGAAGTTTTCCATGTCCGGTTTTCCAAACTCTAATTTCCCGATCTCGCTAAGATCGAGCCAGGCAACAGGGGACGGCATACGCTCCGGATACGTCAGGGCAAACTGGATCGCCAAACGCATGTCCGGAACGGAAAGCTGGGCCAATTGCGCGCCGTCGCGGAATTCCACCAGCGAATGAACGATGGACTGCGGATGGATAAGGACGTCGATCTTTTCCGCCGGAACGGAAAAGATCCGCGAGGCCTCTATCACTTCCAGGCCTTTGTTCATCATGGTGGCGGAGTCAACGGAGATCTTCGGCCCCATCTTCCAGACGGGATGCGCCAAAGCCTCCTTGGGCGTCACGCGTTCCAGGAAAGTTTTGTCCTTACCCCTGAAGGGGCCGCCGGAAGCTGTTATCAGAAGGCGTTTGACGCTTTCCCTGCCGCTTCCCATCAGGCACTGGAAAATGGCGCTGTGTTCGCTGTCGACCGGAATGATCTCGGCGCCGTGCTTTCTGGCTTCCCTAAAGACCAGCTCTCCGCCCGACACCAGAACTTCCTTGGTCGCGATGGCGAGCCGCTTGCCCGCTCTCACAGCCCGGAGAGCGGAATCGAGACCGCACAAGCCGACGACGCTCAGAAGCACGACGTCGGCGGAATCGCCTAGCGATGCGACGCCTTCGCCGCCAGAACTGACTTCCAGACCGGGGAAGGCTTTCTTCAGTTCCAGGGCGCCCGCGGGATCGTTTATGGCGACCGTTTTCGGCGCGAACTCTTTTATCTGCTCGCAGATCAAAGGCGAAAAATGCCCGCAGGCCAGCGCCTCAACTTTGAAGCGCTCCTTCAGATTCCTTGCGACGTCGAGAGCGGAGCGCCCGATGCTGCCTGTTGAGCCTATGACCGCGAGAGTCTGCATAAAGTCAGGAATTGAAACGGTCCGTGAAAGCTTTGAGTTCTTTGGTCAGAGCCGCGCCGTCCTCCGGCGTGTTGGCCTCGACGTAGCACCTTATGATGGGCTCGGTGCCGGAGGGGCGCACGAGGACCCATTCGTTGTTTTCAAAATTGAATTTAAAGCCGTCGAGTTTGTTTCTGGAAACGACCTTGCGTCCCAGGAAAGTCTCGCCCTCTTCTTTGGAAACGGCTTCCAAAATTTTCGCCTTGTTTTCCGGCGTCAGGAAAAGGTCGGTGCGGCCGGTCCAGACGGAGCCGACGGCAGCCTTGATCTCTTCCATCGTTTCCTTGAGCGTCTTGCCGGTCATTGCCACCAGTTCGGTGACGAGCAGGCAGGCGAGGACACCGTCTTTCTCGGGGATGTGGGCGCCGATCGTAAGCCCGCCCGATTCTTCGCCGCCAAGAAGGACCTTGCCTTCCAGCACGTAAGGCGCGATGTATTTGAAGCCGACGGGAACTTCGATGAGCTCCGCGCCGAGGTACTTCGCGAGACGGTCAAGGTAGCCGGTCGTCGCGACGCTCCTGACTATGGAGCCTTTTAAGCCGCGGTTCTTGGCCAGGTGCCAGGAAACGAGGCACAACACCTGGTTGGCGTTGTAGAAGGTGCCGTCGCTGTCGACGATGCCGAAGCGGTCGGCGTCGCCGTCGGTGCCGAGGCCCAGGGCGTAGGGGCCTTCCTTTACCATCTTGATCAGCTCGGGCATATTTTCCGCGGCGGGTTCCGGACGGCGTCCGCCAAACGAGGGGTTCACCCAGTTGTGCAGAACGGTGACTTCGACGCCGGCGCGCTTTAACATTTCGTCCAGATACTCTCTGCCGGTCCCGTAAAGGACGTCGCAGGCGACCTTGAGGTTCGCCTTTCTTATCGTTTCCAGATCCACGAGTTTCGTCAGTTCCGCGAAGTAGCTTTCCCTCGGGTCGAGCATGATGACTTCAGCTTCCTTTTCGGCCGGGGCGACCGGTTCGTCGATGTGCGACTCGATGAACTTCGTCACTTCCGTGCCGGCGCCTTCGCCGTGCTCGACGGAAAATTTCAGGCCCTGATATTCCGCCGGGTTGTGGCTGGCGGTGTAGTTTATGGCGCCGTCGAGGCCCATGCTGCGGACGTAAAACGACAGGACGGGAGTGGGGCAGTCCCTTTCCGTGCAGTAGACTTTGATGCCGGCTTTGGCCAGCTGTTTGGCGGTGCGTTCCCTAAATTCTTTCCCCAGGAAGCGGGCGTCGCTGCCCACCACGACGCTAAGATCGGATCTCCCGGTGGAGCGCAGATAAAGTATTATGGCGTCGACGACTCTGGCGGCGTTCTCGAAAGTGAAATCTTCAGCTAAAATGGCCCTCCAGCCGGAGGTCCCGAATTTGATCTTCGCTTTACTCATTGGAATTAAGCTCCTTTTTTATCGTAACTAGTAGGTTGGTGTAATCAGTGGTAGCGCGGAATTTCGCGAGCTTGGGATGGTTGGCGATATAATCGGCCATGCTTTTGTCCCTTCTCACGGCGTCCATGAAGGAAACGGAGGCTTCCGTAAAGGCCTCCTTGTGGGCTCTCAGGAGCCCGAAGTTGAAGTAGACGGGGGCGTACTCGCTTTCCTGCGCGATGCCCGACCTGAAGTAGCTCTCCGCTTCCTCAAGCTCTCCTTTCCTTAAGACGATGGAGCCTAAGTTGTCGTAGATTATGGCCAAGTCCTGGCGGGAAAGGGGAACGAAGCGCGTCGCCGCGAGCGCCGCCTTGTAAGCCTTCTCCGCTTTTTTCCTGTCCGGAGGAAGCTTCAGATTGGAGGAGTGGCCGAGATAGGCCTGGGCCTTGGCGTAATCCGGGAAACGCTCGCACAAGGGTTCCAGGATAGCCAGCGCTTTGTCCATCTCGTTTTTGCGGAAAAGTTCTATGGCCTCGTCGAGAAGGGAGCCGCCGATGGTGTCCAGAAGGTCGGAGTAGAGGATCTTGCCCTCCGCCTCGGGGGAGAGCAAAAGCCCGGCCTTGGTCTCCTTGACGGCGTTTTCAAAGTCGTTCCCGGCAGACATCGCCAGCGCCAGGTCGAAACGGTTGAGAGCGTTGGAGGGACAATCTGTCACAAGTTCCGTCAAGGTTTTCCTGGCGTTCGCAACGTCGCCGGACTGCAGCTGCGCGTAGCCCAGGTTGCGGCGCAGCGCCTCACTGTTCTTGTCGGATGCGGCGGCCTGGCCAAGGAGCCGGACGGCTTTCTCGTATTCGCCTTTCAATATGTAGGCGTTGGAGAGGCCGAAGAGTCCGTCCTTGTCCATGGGATACTTTTCCAGATAGCTCATGAAAAGATCTTTCGCCTTTTCCATGTCGCCGGTCTGCAAGTAAAGAACGCCCAGGGAATACATGACGCTCTTGGAGTCCGGATCGTCCTTGAGGGCGCTCTCGTAGTGCTCCACGGCCCGCGCGTAGTCGGCCTCCTCGATGGCAGCGTTGCCGAAGGAGACGTGCTTTTTCGCCAGGCTGTCCTTCGGGGCGGAAAGCGCCAAGTTGGCACAAACGAGCGCCGCAAGGGCCAGGAAACTGTACTTATAGATACGCATGTTATTATTCTACCATAAAATTTCGGTATAATTAGACGAACAAACAGGATCGACATTTCTCATGCGAAAACTTGGCTTGACAACTCTGATTTTGCTTTCGGCCTTCGCTTTCTCGCTCTCCGCATCAGGGGACGAAAAGGCCGCTTATATTTCGAGCGTAAGGGACCGCGTGGCCGGCGAGAGAAAAGCCGACGACGCGGACGGCGACGGACTTCTGACGGAAAATGAGCTCATCGTCTACAGCACAGACCCCAAGGTCTACGACAGCGACGGCGACGGTCTCTGCGACGGCGAGGAAGTTTTGGGCTACAGGCTGAACAAAACTGGCGGCGAGAAAGTTTACACCGCGCCCCTCTTTTGGGACAGCGACGGCGACGGGATCTGCGACAGCGAGGATACCGATCCCAACACGCCTTTTATGCGCGCGTCCTTCGAGGCTTGGAGCGAATGGTGGGAAAAGAAGGCCGAGCTGCTGGGGATCCCCTGGATAGGCCTGGACATGAAAAAGAAGGATTACGACGCCGACGGCGTGACGAACCTTGACGAATTTAAGCGCGGCAGCTGCCCCTTCATGAAGCCCGGGAAAAAGCTGGCGTTTTTCGCTCCTTCCAGAATAACTTTGAGCAAGGACCAGGCAACGACCGCGACCGTCAGCGCGGTGTTTTTCGCGAACAATTCCGTGACCGGCATGTTCTGCCTGAGCGACCTGAACCTTCCCGGAGCAAAGGCCTTTACGAAAAAGCGCCAGGGCTGCGAGATGTGCGAGGGCCTTTTCATGCCCTTCGACATGCGCGGCGGCGTTTTCCTTTCCCGCTACGCTGTGCCGCTGGACATCGAGCTGATACTTCCGAAAGCGACTGCCAAGACGCCGGCCGTCGATTACATGAGGGTCCGCGACAGCGAAGGCTACTGGAAGGATAAGCTCGAGATATTGAATCCCATTCCCAAATGCGCGCCGCCAGTCATAGATCTCGTGATGCCTCTGGAAAACGAGGAGATCATAGAAGCCGGAAAAATAAAGCTTCTCTGGCAGGCCAGCGGCAAAAACTTCACTTATCATCTCAGGATCTTCATGAAATCCGGAGACCGCCTGACGATCCTTGAGGACAAAAAGCTCGACAAGAACTGGTACAGCTTCGAGCCCGACTTTCCCGGAGTATACGTCTGGCAGGTCGCCTGCGAAGACGCGTCGGGGCTCGCTTCCTGCGCCGAGAGCCATACGCTCAAATATCTTCCCCCTTCGGGAATGGAAGACACCGACGGCGACGGTGTCATTGACAACGACGAAGTCTTGGGCGATTCCGATCCCGACGATCCGAACGTCACTCCTCTCACCATAAGGACTCCGGAAAAACTTCCGGACGCTTTCATAAAGGAGCACTATTATTTCAACATCATGGCGAGCGGAGGCGCTCCTCCCTACGAAGTTCTGATGCTCACTCCCGGCAATCCTCCCGGCTTTCTTCTGAAAAGCGAAGGGCTGCTCCTCGGTCTGCCGGAAAGGGAAGGAACTTTCCGTTTCACCATAGGCGTAAAAGATCAGAACAAGATCACGCGCAAAAAAGTGTTCACCCTGACGGTGAAATCTAAGCCGAAAAGCGAACCGAATCCCAGCCCTAAATAAAAGGGTATACCAGCGTTAGTAGCGCGTAGCGCGCCCTGAAAAACTATCCCTGTTCGCTTGATATGCATGAAATAGCCCCGTTTCAAAAGGGCTTTCGCATATTTTAAAATTTTTAATAAAGTTTATCTTTTTTAAAAGTTTGTGCAAAATTCCATCAATTTTTGTAGCACTTTGCAAAAAGCTTGCTTTGTTGAAAAAATATATGTAAAATCACAGCGATCATTAATTTAATTTACCCAATAAAATTATGAAAAACAAAACAAATAAATCTTCGCTTTTTCTGAAAGCGTTCCGTCTGGCCGAAGGCCTGACGATCAAGGAGTTGGCGACAAAGCTCGAGGTCAACTATCGTTTTCTTTCCAACATCGAAAACAGCCGGAGCCTTGTTTCCCTTAAGCTTCTCATGAAGCTCTCTACTATCTACTACAGTTTCGACCTGCCTACGGCGCTGTCTCTTTTGGCTAGCGACAAGGCGATCCTCGGCGCCACCTCGGTCGCCAGGAGAGCGAAAAAGCAGGCCGAGAAGATCCTTGCCGCGAGGGCGCCTCACCTTAAGAACCATCTCGTCATGACGCGCTACGGTCTCTTAAGGTACGTGACCAGTCCGGAGGAGATCACGAAGCTGTCCGGAAGCCACTGCGATTTCCTGCTTCTGAACCATCGCCCTGACAGGATCAGCGCCACGACGCTGGTTATTAGGGACGAGCGTCCGGTGAAGGGGCAGCAGTCGCTGGTCGTCAATCCCGATGGTTCGGACATCGTGACCTACGATCCCAATTATCACAAGGCTTTTCCGAGCTACGTGATAAGCGACACTTTGGACGAGACGCCTTATAGTCTGATGAACGCCGGGAAAGACCCGGAAGACGAAGACTAAGCTTTCCAGATGATCGGCAGCATGCGCTCCCCGTGGCGCAGCGTCAGGAGAGGATCCTTGCAGGTGCGCCCGAAAAAGCCGGAGAAGCGTCCGCTGAAAACGTAGATCCCGCTGTGGAGATAGCGTTTTTCCTCCTCGCGGACCTTGCCGTGCACGGGGAAGAAGGCGGTCGTTAGGGGAACGAATTCCTGGATGATGAAATCGTTCCCCAAAGCGTCCTTCACGCCTTTTTTCCAGACTTTTTCGGGCGTGTGGCAGCCCTGGAGTATCCCGAATCCGCATTTGGAAACGCAGGGCTTCAGGACAAAGAGCTCCCTGTTTTTCAATACGAAGGGCAGAAGGTCGATCTCCTGCCCTTTGTAATCAACTTTCCCCTCCCGCAAGGGGACGGTATAGGGGATCGTTCGCTCCACGGCGGCTCTCATGGCGGGCGTGTATTTCTTCAGCATATCCTTATCCCTAAGGTAGGCGAAGAGCTTTTTGCTAAAGGCTATTTGTGAGCGCGGGGAACCGACTACGCAGACTTTGTGCTCTTTGTAAGCGCGGGTCAAAACGGCAAGCGCTTTGCGGTTTTTGTCCCAGTCTTCGCCCAATAGTCTTCTGTAGATGAGGTGGATCGGGTGTCCGGCTACGCTTACGGAATCGCCCTCGAGTTTCAATTCCCTGGGATCCGCGACAATGGCGCGCAAGCCGCAGCTCCTGAAGAATTCCTGGCAGGCGTAGAATTCCCAGGAGGTGTCCTCAGTCTGCCAGTCGACGATGGCGATCGTAGGCTTGACCGGCCACGCGCCCCCATTTTTAGGGAATCTTTTCCTGAAGGAGGCGTAGCATTTCAAAAGAGTGCTGACCAGGTGGGGTAGTATCTTTTCCGTCGTGAAGCGGCCTTTCGGAAAATAGTCCGAACTGGCTATCAGGTCCAGGTAGAGGCTGTGGAAGGTGTCGAGGTTTGACATTCCGGAGCAGCCGTCCGTGTTCAGCTCGATCATAACCGGCCCTTTTGCGCACGGGAACGAATCGAAACGGGCGCAGGGGATGAAAGTATCGTAACCGGGGTCGATCTTTACGAGTTCGCGCATGAAGCGGTCCGGCAGGCAGTCGCGAAGCCAATCCTCTCTTTTCAGCGCTTCCCTGGAGAAGAGCTCGGAAGCGGCAAGCACCAGTTCGGCGTCTGATTTGAAGCGCTTCAGCTCCTTTTTCTCAAGGATCATCGGAGCCATCTCGGCGTGGAGGAGATATTCGCCGTATTTTATGCTTCTCTGTCTCAGAAGCGCGTGCAGTTCTCTTTTGTCGAATTCGAAACGCTCGATGTTACGGGCGTAAAAATCATTTAGCGGCTGGACGTCTGTTCCTGTTTTCACATCATTTGTTTCCGGTAGATTAGCGATACGCTATTTTACCAGAAATCCGCCCAGCCCGGGAAACACGTCAAGGCTCGTTTTCTCGCTTATGTTGAGGGGAAGCGAGCATTTGAGAACGCGGCCGGACTGGTCCGAAGCCTCAAGCGACAAAGTAAACGAACCGCTTCTGATCGGGATGCCGTAAAGCAGGCCGTTCTCGCTGACGCTCAGGCCGTTTTTGGCGGCGCAGTTCATTTTGAAAAACAGGGGCCTGGCGCCGCCGGACACAATTAGCTGCCTGAAGTAAAAGAGCCCTTTTTCCCCGGTGGGAAGGACGGCGGTCTCAAGCCTCATGGGCGCGTCGGTGCCGTCCGATGGATCGAAACCTTCCCTCAGTTCGCAATTGTCGCTGAAGCCGTCGCCGTCGCTGTCTTTTTCCTCTTCGGGATCAAGGATGAAAAAGGAGCGCGTTCCGCTTGACGCTGGGCCGTTTTCTCCGAAGGCTGTCACTAGAAAGGAGTACCGCCCCTTAAATTCCGGGGTGAAACGCAGGCTATTTCCCGGCAGGGAATATTCGTAAAAGGCGGGGCCCGTTATCGTCAGAAGATAATTGGTCACCGTTTCGTCGGAGCAGGTCCAGGCAAAGTCGAAGGGTCCGGAATACTCCGCGCCGTTCGTTGGGGAAAGAAGCTCTGGGCGGGGCGGGAGGGCGTTTCGGTAGCCAATCGCTAGCGAAGCCTGAAGCGGGCCGTCGGCGGTCCTCACCATGACGCTTCCCGTTTCCTCCCGGTCCTGATCGCTGACCAGCTTGAAGCGCAGAGTCTCTCCCGGGCGAGCCAGGAAGGGCAGGCCCGCGCATCCCTCGGGCACGGAAGGGAAACCGCTGTCTGGCAAAAACTGTGCGAGATCGTAGTCCAGGGAAAAGCAATCGGCCGCGTATACCAGGCCAGTCACAACGTTGGCGGAAAGAAAGGTCACTTCGAAAACGTTGGTGGCGGATCGTCCGTTCGTGAGCGTCAGGCTGTCCGGGGAAAATTTGGCCGTGACGCCGACGCGGTCGTAAAAAGGATTTTGTTTGACGCTGAATTTCGCTTTCGTCAGCCTGTCCTGCGGAATGGCGGTCTGAAACGTTTGGGCCACGGCGTTCCAATGGGACACCCAGGCGGAATAGATAAGCTCGTATTCCGGCACGAGGGGATGGGGATCAATTGAGTCTGCGATCCCGTCGCCGTCGCTGTCCGCGAGATAGGGCTTGAAGCCCAGGGCGACTTCCTCGCCGTCGGAGAGACCGTCTTGGTCGGTGTCGTAAAGCCCGGGCCAGGCGCCGTGCTTCTCAAACTCCGTCATGTCGGGAAGGCCGTCCTCGTCGCCGTCGGTCAAAAGGTGAAAACTGATGCTGCCGGAAGGAAGGTTGGGCGCCGAGCTGACGGAGGCGCCGTTTTTCTTTTTGCAGGAAACGGTCATGAAGTTGGTGGAGCGCGCTTTTATGAACCGCGAGACAGGATCGGTTAGCGGGCGTACGTTGACGACCCGCTTGGCCAGATAGTGAAGGGGGAGCCTTCTGGCCAGGGAAAAGTGAATGGTCCTGCTGCGCCCTTTGAGCGCCAGCGAGGCGTAGCAGCGTCCGCAGGACAGGCCCTCCGATTCCTTCAGATATTCCCAGGAGGTGAGATCCTCGCTGATTATGAGGAGATAATCGGTGCAGCTTTTGGTCAGTTCCAACGAGGTGTCGTAGCTTTTGTGGCCTTTTTCAAGAATGGAGTAGGCCAGGCCTCCCTGCGCTTTTGCCGAAAATAGGGAAATGGAAAGCAGGACTAAAACAAATGTTTTCATTTTCAGTGCTCCAGCATCGTTTTGATTTTACGGCAGACCTCCTCGTAATCCTTAGTGGGAGGAAGAGGGATCTCGACCAGCTCTCCGTGCTCCATGTTCAATATGAGATGATCTTCGTTGAGGAAGGAGAGCGTGTTAAAAAGGGAGGCGGAAGAGGCGTTGACCCTCTTGTCGCCGAAACCGGTTATGACGTTTTCGGTCGCTTGGCCGACCAGAAAGAGAACGGGGAGGCCCGCTCCGAGATTTTTAAGCCTTTCCGCGATGCTTTTCGTCCCCCGCGACAGCAGTCTCAGATTGCCATCGGTGGTCCTGGTCTGGTCTATGATGTCGCCGCCCTCTTTTAAGATCCAGCCGGGCGTCGTCTGGAGCAGGACGTTGGCGATGTCCGAACCGCAGAAGGGGCTTCCGGCGAAGATCGCCCCATCCACGAATTTCGCGAAGCCGCGGTTTTTCATCTGTTCAAAAAAGAGCAGTCCTCCCATGGAATGGGCGAAGAAGACGGGCTTCAGCTTCCAATTTCCGCACGCTTTGTCGGCGAAGCCGTAGAGGTGGTGCTCGCTGCCTTTGCCCCCGCAGTAATCCTTTATGCAGCCGTTTTTCGAATTCCAGGGAAAATCGAAGACCAGGCAGGGCGGGAAACCGCCGTAGGAGCAGGCTTTCAGTTTCAGGTCGCCGAAGGAGGATTCTGGATCTTTGTGCCAGGTGGGTGAGGAGCGGATCCCGTGGACAAGGACAAGAGGCCTAACCGGCTTCAGGGAAAAACTGTAGCGGATGTCTTTCGCTTCGGAGTTTTCCGGCCGGGAGATCCTGAAGTTCAAGATCCGGTCAAGAATGGCGTTTGTTACGTAGAGCCTTTTGGAAAAAGGCGGGCTTCCTTCTCCGGGCAGAAGCGCCACGGGCTCATTCAATTCGAAGGATCCCTGGTCGGCTTTCAGAAGGAAATCCTCCGCGGCGGAGACCTCGAAGCAGTAGCCCTGGCATTTGGGTTCGAAGATCCATTTGTCCCTGTCTTCGCCAGGGCTGTAGAAGCCCTCTTCATCGTAGAGAAGACTGGCGGAGTACTCCACATCCTCCTCTATCGGGCCGTCCTCGTCCCATTGGCACAGGAAGCGGTAGGTTTTAGGCTCCATCACCGTTTGTCCGAAGACATTGCTCCCGTCGTAAAAGACCGTGAACGTGACGCTTTTCCGGTCCTCGAAGCGTCCCGCTTCCCTGGCCTCGAAATAGGCGGTCTGGTATCTGTCGCTGAAGGTGACGGAGACCCATTCGGACGAGCCGTCGCAGCTTCTGAAATTCAGAAGATTGTTTCCCACCGGAAAGAAGTCGCTCAGGTAGTTTGAGCTGAAGCGAAAGACAAAGTCGTTGTCTCCCCCAAAGGATGAGAGCGAGGCTAAAAGTATTGTAAGAAGAATGACACGCATAAGTTTTAAAGGCGGGAGGAGGGATGAAACTCCTCCCTGGCGGTCAAAAGCATAAGAAGGCCGCGGATCCCGAAAGGGGACGATTTTCACGGGGGCAGCCGGCTTAGGACCGCTTATTTTCGGATTAATACGTAAGAGAAGCTGAGAGGATCTTCCTGGGCTTCGGAAATGCATATGCTGGCGGAGCCGTCAGGATCGATCCTGACCCAGTAGGAAACGTTCGTTTCCTGCAGCGGAGTCAAAAGGATGACGGAACTTTCCGAGAGGCCGGAATAATAGATCATGACTTCCGTCTCCCCGGACGTTATGTCCGCTCGCCCGCCCTGGTTGGCGGAGAAGTCGACGAAACTGACGGGCTTGATGTCCTGGCTGGACGCCAGGACAAGATCGCCGGCGTCCGCCCTCAGGCAGGCGGAGCTGTTGGCGATGACGAGGTCGCAGCGCTTGCTCGCGCTGCCGACATACCAGTTCCCGTTTGTCGGGAGCCTAAGGTCGGCGACGGTCAGGGTGCCGGTTACGGTGCCTCCGGAAGAGGTGATCAGTTCCTGCAAAAAAGCGGGGTCGAGGTCGTCTCTTCCGATGAAAACGCTCCTGCCAAGAAGGTAGTCCATTTTTCCCGCCAGCGTACCCTCGGTCACGGCGTTGGAGCCGCTGACGGAAAGCGTTCCTTCTTTTGACAAGCTTATCTCGCTGTCTCCTTTGAACGCGATCTGCGACCAGAGCTCCTCTTCGGACGTGGAAAATTTCCAGTAATCGGAAACGCTGGGGGGAGGATTGGCGAAGATGGTTTCGCCCATATCCGGCTCGTCATAGCGGTAGTAGCTCAAATTGCCGCGGTAGGAGGGGCAGACGTAAGGGTGGAGAGTCTGGTACATGGGAGTTTTGCGCAGCCCCACTAGGTACTCTCCGGGGATAATGTTCGTGTTGTTCGAAAAAGTGTAGACGCAGCGGGGAAAAGCGGTGGTCACGACGCTGACGGCGTAAAAGATGACGTCTATTGCCAGCGTTTTCCTAAAGACGCAGACGGCTTCCGGCGGCGCGATCTCGGAGGCGTTCTTAAAGTACAGCGTGACGCTTTTGACGTTTGCCTGCGACTTCGTTCTGAAGCGGCTGGCGAAATGAGTGGTGTAGGATATGTCGAAATGCTTAGGAAGCGTAGGCGGGGAAGCTGGTCCTGTCATGGGCGACGAAGCCTTGTACACGTATTCCCCGTTGCCGCCCGTCACGATGCTCTGGGCTATTTTGGAATAGGGGGAATCGATCTCAAGCGTGCCGTTCGTCAATCCTTTGCAGACGTTCTGCAGTCCGGTTATCCTGGCGTTGGAGACCGCGAGGGAGGACGTTAGTTCGGCGATGCCGGAAGAGTGCTGCGCGAACGTTTCCGCGTCGAAGCCCTTGCTTTCCTCTGAGCGGAGGGCGTAGGGGGCGGGGACAAGATCAAGGTCCGGGGTAAGCAATCTGTAATTGGCGTACTCCCTGTTGGAGATCCAGATCCTGAGTTTCCTCAGAGAGCCTTCGGAAAAAAGGTCTTTGGGCAAAGGCTCCATGTTCCCTAAAGAGGTGTCGCCGAGGAGAACGTAGAGGGTCCGGCTGGACAGCCTGACGGGAGTGCCGTACAAAGGATCGAGATTTGGGGTCAGCATGCTGTTGGTCCAGAGGACGTGATTGGTGTCTCCGTCGTGTATCAGAAACTTCACGTAGATCAAAGAATTGGCGGCGGCCATTGTAGCGTCAAGTTCCACTCGCAATGGCAGGAGCGGATCCTGGGCGCGGGAATACGAGGCCGCCAGCAAAAAAAGCGTTATCGTTATGATCTTTTTCATAGAAGGATCTTTGGGGGTTGGTTAACGGTTGCGGCGCCAGAGCGCGAAAAGGCCGGCAAGCAGAGCCGCGGCGGCCGGCTCGGGCGTGAGGTAGAGTTTGCAGTAAGTCTCGAAAGCGGGACCGGTCGAGGTCGGCAGGCCGCCTTTGGAAACGCTCGTCTGAGCGCTTCCGGAATAGGCCGCTCCGGCTTCCCTGAGGGCGCCGGAAGCCAAAGAAGAGAGCAACATCGCGAGGCAGACCGGCAGAAATACAAATTTAGGTAGTCGCATAAAAATTCTCCTTTTTGTAAGTAAGCGGTCGCGAAAACGAAAAAATTGCGTTTCGGCCCTTTCCCACCGTAGGTGGGCATTGTGGTAAAATAAGCATATTGTTCACTTAACCATCAAGTCAGCAACCTATGAAAGAAATCGCCAAAGGGAAAACTTTTCAGATCAAAACGAAAAACACCATGATGCTCTTCGTGCCGAGGAAGGACACCATGACGCTCATCTATTACGGCAAGAGGCTATCCAGCGCCACGGATATAGAGAAGCTCTGGGGCCAGACTAGCCGCTGGTTCTACACGCTGGGCGGCAACATTCAGGAAACCTATCCCGCCTTCGGCGGAGACCTTGAGACGCAGCCGGACCGCCAGTCCATGAACGTGCACGGCGCGCTCCAGGCGCTCCACGCCAACGGCGACCCGACCACGGAATGGCAGATAGAAAAGATCGAGGAAGTGAAGGACCAAAAAGGCTTCAAGCATTACGTCTTCAGCTACAAGGACAGAGTCTATCCCTTCTTCGCAAAGCAGCACTATAGGGCCAGCTTTGAGACCGACATCATAGAGACTTGGGTGGAACTTTCCCACAAGGAAAAAGGCGACGTCAGGCTCCCCAGGATGGATTCCTGCGGCTTGAAGTTCCGCGGCCTCTCTAACCGCTACTTCGTCCAGAACCTCTACGGCACCTGGGCCTCTGAGGCCTTCGCCGCCGAAAGCGAGATCCCAAGAGGCGGCCACCTTGAATTCGACGCCAGGTCCGGCGTCCGCGACGCCTGGGGCAACAACCCCTCATTCATGCTCTCGATCGGCCAAAAAGCCACCGAGACGGAAGGGCAGGTCATTGCCGGCGCCCTGGCCTGGTCCGGCTCCTGGCACATCGATCTATTGCACGACGCCAATGACGATCTGCACATCTACGCCGGCGCCGCCAACCTTTCCGGTCCCTACATTCTGGAAGCCAATAGAACGCTGACTCTCCCCAAGTTCCTGCTTACTTATTCCGACAAAGGAAAAGGACAAGTTTCCCGCAATTTCCATACCTGGGCCCGCGACTACTGCATCCCCAGGGGACACGAGCTCAGGAGCATCCTCCTCAACAGCTGGGAAGGCGCCTACTTCAACCTTTCCGACCAGGTCCTCCTCGACATGATGGACGGCGTTAAGAGGATAGGCGGCGAAATGTTCGTCATCGACGACGGCTGGTTCGCCCAGGGCGAATTCACCCGCAATAACGGCACCTCCGGTCTGGGCGACTGGACCTGGAACAGGGACAAGCTGCCCAAGGGCTTGGCTTATCTCGTCAAGGAAGCCAAGAAGCGCGGATTGAAGCTGGGCCTCTGGTTCGAGCCGGAAATGGCCAACACCAAGAGCCAGATCGCCCACGACCATCCGGAATGGATCATCAGGGGCACTAACCGCGCCTTAAGAGGCGGCCGCGGCGCCACGCAGGTCGTCCTCGACATGTCCAATCCCAAGGTCAGGGAAAACATCTTCAATCAGATCGACGCCGTCCTGAAGTCCGCTCCCGGACTCTCCTATATCAAGTGGGACGCCAACGCGGACTTCATGAACTATGGTTCCGACTTCCTTAAAGGCGAGAAGTGCGCCAACCTTTGGTTCGATTACACCGCGGGCGTCTATGAGCTCATCGCCAAACTTAGGAAGAAATATCCCAAGATCATCTTCCAGGCCTGCTCCTCGGGCGGCGCCCACGCGGAATACGGCTTCCTCTCTTACGCCGAGGAATTCTGGGGTTCCGACGACACGGACGCCAGGCAGAGGATCTTCATCCAGTGGGGCGAGACGCAGTTCTATCCCGCCAACGCCATGGCCTGCCACGTCACGGCGGTTCCCAGCCACCAGACCGGCCGCGTAACGCCCATCAAGTACCGCTTCGACGTCGCCATGTCCGGCCGCCTCGGCCTCGAGCTGCATCCCAAGAACATGACGGAAGAGGAATTGGAATTCTCCACCAAGGCCATCGAGACATACAAGAAGGAAATTAGGCCGATAGTCCAGCAGGGCGACCTCTACCGCCTCGTCAGCCCCTACGAGAACACCTACGCTTCCATCATGTATGTCAACAAAGAAAAGAGCAAGGCCATACAATTCTTCTACGGCATGAACATGACCTACTGTGGCGACTATCCGCCGCCCGTGAAACTCCAGGGTCTCGACCCCAAGGCGAAGTACAGAGTGGAAGAGCTGAACTATACTCTTGACAGGAAGGGCAACCCGAAGCTCCACACCGTTGTCAACAAGGAAGTTCTGAGCGGCGAAGCCTTGATGGAAGTCGGCATCGGCTTCACGATGCGCCCGGAATATGACTCGGCTGTCCTGAAACTCACCAAAGTCAAGTAACCATTCATTTGCTAAAATAAAGTAGCCAAGCATTCATTAACAAGAAAGGAGAATATTATGAAAAAATTACTGACCGTTCTCGCTGTTCTTCTGGCCTGCTCCTCCCTTATGGCCGCTGACATTTACGTATCCCTTAGCACCGGCAAAAACAGCAAGGAAGGGACTAAAGAAGAGCCTCTGAAGAGTCTCTGGAAAGCCCTTGAGAAAGCCGCTGACGGCGACACCATCCACCTGGCCGAGGGCATCTATCCCGGCAACCTCAAATGCAACTGGTTCCTTATCGACAAGCCGATCTCCATCATCGGCGGCTACAAGGCCGACTTCTCCGAAAGAGATCCCCTGAAGTACAAGACCATGTTCCAGCCCCTCAATGAAAACAACGACAAGAAGGGCACCGGACTCGGCATCTTCACGATCGAATTCGACAAAGCCAAACCGGCCCCCAAGGGCGTCAACATGGTCTTCGACGGCTTGATCTTCGACGACGGCCAGGCCCAGAGCTACCACGCCACCAAGGGCAAACCCGAAGGCGTCGACACCGGCATGTGGCTTGAGCCTCCCGCCAAGGGCGACACGCCGTTCGCTTCCAGCAAGCGCTACCTTGTCTACGCCGCCACCGCCAACAGAGCCGAAGGCGACATCACCTTCAAGAACTGCGCCTTTGTGAACGCCGGCAACATCGCCGTGAACCTCAACTGGTACAAGGGCAAGGTCATCATGGAAAACAATGTTTTCTGCAATAACCTGATGATCGGCGCCAACGTCATCTCCTCCAATCCTGAAAAGGGCGCGGTGGAATGGATCTTCAAGAACAACACCGTGCTCTACACCTGGAGCCGCACGAGCGAACTCAGCGACATGGGCTTCGGCGTCCGCGTCAACGCCAATATGAATTCCGAGATCAAGGACAACATTATCGGTCTCAGCGTTCTTACCGGCTTCGACAACACCAAGGGCCTCGACAGCACCAAGAAGACCAAGCTTGACGGCAACGTCTTCTTCCTGAACCGTCAGTCTGATGCCCAGGTCACGAAATCCCCCTCCGTCATCAAAGTCAAGGTCGAGGATTTCGAGGATGATATGGAAGGCAACTTCGGCATCGAATCCGCTCAGGAAAACACCACCCTGGAAGATCCCAACGTCTTCAAGGGCCGCCTGAACGCTCCGTACCTCAACGCCTTCTTGTCCATGAAGTACTCCGAGACCGCCACATTAGACACCGACAAACTGAACGCGCTCCGTCAGGCCGTCGGTCTTCCGCAGCAGGGCACGATCGTCTCGAAGGTCGACATGTTCGGCAACCGCTACCCCCTCGACGACGCCCTCAAGCTCTTTGGCGCCATCCCTGGCAAAGGCGCTCAGAACATCAAATAAAAATTAAATTCAAAACGCCGAACAAAAAAATGGCCCGCACCGCGGGCCTTTTTTTGAACCTCGCATAAACACTAGTATTTCGCCAAACTATTGTTCTTTTTGGCTTTTTTTGGCAAAATTTTTGGCACAACCCTAGACATTACCGTGGTTTGCGTAGTATTTATCCGCGAATCAAGGGTAAATAAAACTTAAAATAATCATTGCTTTTTGAGGGAGGAACAAAATGAAAAATGCCATTCTTATTAGTGCTGTCATGCTTTTCTGCGTGACGGCCTTCTGTGACGAGGCCTGGTCGTCTGGCATAAGCTTCGACGGAAGCCAGATTTCTGACGCGTCGTTCCTCTTACAGTCGACCGACTCTCTGAATTACAACAGCGCCCTGGCGGACGGAACTCCCGTTTCGCTGACTATCGGCGCGGTCGATCAGGCTGATCCCTCTAAGACCGCCAGCATATTTTCCGACAACAGCGGAACGGCAGTGGAAGGATCTGCAACCTGGAACTACAGCGCTTCCGACCTGCCGAAGAACGACACCTACACTATTACGGAAACTGTCGTCAGTTCCTATGAGACGAAATCATATTCCCGCTCTGTGACGATCCTGCCCGAGCCGGCAATTTTTGTCTTATTGGCCATCGCTGGCGCGTTCTTCCTTCGCAAACGCGCGAAAGCCATTGTCGCTCTTTTGGCGGTTGTATCCGTTTCAGCTATTGGCGCCAAAGCCGACGTTGTAAGCTCTGTCAGTATCCAGCAAGTTCTGCCTTTTACCAGGGACGTAGTCATCCGCTACACAATGACGCCAGCGGCCGATACGCTTTACGATGTGCAATTCTACGGTTCTACTGACAACGGCGAGACTGTTTTCAACCTTCAGGATAAGGGAACGCTCCATTTATCCACGCTTAACGAAACCTTCTGTGACGCCGGAACACACAAAGCCGTCTGGACGCCGGACGAGAGCTTCTACAATGAAAAGACCGACAATTTCAAAGTGAAGGTTGCTGCAACGGCTATTCCTGCTGAAAGGAATTATCTGGTCATAGACCTGTCAGGCGGAACGGAAGCCTCAAGCTATCCGGTGAGCTACCTTTCTAACGCTCCCTCAACTTGGAGCGACGACTACAAGACAACGAAAATGGTCTTGCGTCTGATCCCCGCGGGAACTTTCATTATGGGAAGCCCCGCTGGCGAAAAGGGAAGAGAAAGCAACGAAACTCAGCACAAAGTGACGTTGACGAAGCCGTTTTACGCCGGCGTTTTTGAGGTGACTCAAAAACAATACAAATTGGTCACGGGAACGAATCCGTCCCAATATGCAGGCGACGCTAGACCGGTGGAAACAGTTACATACAATATGCTCCGCGGGACAAGCGCAGGCGCAGGTTGGCCAAACAGCAGTGATGTTGACGAGTCATCATTCTTCGGTGTTCTTCGCGCTAAAACTAGCTTGGCCTTTGATCTCCCCACTGAGGCGCAGTGGGAATTCGCCTGCAGGGCGGGAACGACCACGGCGCTTAACAGCGGAAAAAATCTTTCAAGTATTGTCCAATGCGATGAAATGGCGGAAGTTGGCCGTTACTATTACAATGGCGGCGAAATTGGTTATCACACTACCGTCGGCTCATATCTTCCCAACTTCTGGGGATTGTACGATATGCACGGCAATGTTCAGGAATTGTGCCTGGATTGGGGGAAAAACGATATTGGCAGCGATTCAGTCATCGATCCGAAAGGACCCGGCAGTGGAGATCGACGTGTGCTCCGGGGCGGCTGCTGGGGCTTCTTCGCCTGCTACTGCCGCTCCGCTCTCCGCAGCGACTACGGCCCCGACTACGGCCAAGACGACTGCGGCTTCCGTGTTTTCCTGGTTCAATAACAAAACACTCGCTCTCAGTCGTGGGCGCGGCGTGGACGTAAGCCGGCCGCGCAGGCCGAAAGCGAGCAAAGGTGATTTTAACTTTTCAAGGCCCGCGCCGCGGGCCTTTTTTTGTTGCATATACAAATAATCGGCTTTTTTGATAACATTGTAAAAGAAAGCAAGATACGATTAACCATTGGCAAGCTTGTTTTTTCGGAGGATCAAATGAAAAGATATATCCTGACTTTCTTTGCCATAATTTTCTTTACGGCGGGAGCGGCGTTATCCGACACTGTCACGCAGGAAGTCGTGAACGTTCAAAAATATGTTAAGGGCAAGACTACGCTTAAGCTGAGCGGAACGCTTAGCGAAACCGCCATGAAAGCGCTTGCCTCAGGGGAGAGCAGTGTCTCGATCTGCAACGCTCTCGGCAGCTGCCTTTCTGTTCCGACACTGCTTCCCGAAGCGAAGAATGGTTTCGGGACGAAGACCGCTACCCAAAAGATCTCCGTCAAATCGAAAAAAGGAAAATTCAGTTGGGCGGAAAAAGACGTTACCGCGAATTTTGCTTTTGTGGTCGGGACCGAAACAAACAAACCAACGCAAGCGTCTTTGAAATCTTCCGGAACGATAGATACGAAAGACATCGACAACTTCAAGACGCAAAAGGCAGCGGTTTTGGACATACTATCCCACGAAAACAGCTCCGGAAGCGT
>JAGCDY010000076.1 GCA_017650925.1 bacterium | reverse complement strand
GACTTTCTGCTGGAAAGACGTGCCGAGGTTGAATTTGTACCAAACGGAGTTGACCCAGCCTTCGCCGATCTTTTCAGCTTCGCCCGCTTCGAGCGTAGCCTCAGTCGTGGTGCCGTTAACGGTCGTGCCGATCGTGTAAGCGGCGGCGTCAGCGACATTGTCGTTCGCCGGAGCGTCGGCCCACACGAAAGCCGTCGCGACTAGCAGAGCGGCCAGAAGAAGTTGTTTCTTGAACATAGTTGTTGGTCCTTGAAATAAGTTATTGGTTTCATCCAGCCTAAACGTTTAGACTGAACAAACCAGTTTTCAATATGCAGTAATATTACATCAAAAATCGGGTTTGAATTCAAGCGAGAGCCAAAAAAAACTCCCGACTTTCGGCGGGAGCTTTTTTGAGGTATAACCAGTTGATAATCAGCTGATTACTTCCGCCGGTGCAAGAGGGCGACCAGAGCCAGCAGACCGATGACGGTGGGCTCAGGGACGGTGCCGGCCTTGACCAGCTCGACCTTGAAGTCGTCGATGTAATAGAGGGCGCTGCCGCTCCAGGTGTAGTTGCGGATCTCGGTGGTGTAACCGGCCGTGCCCCAACCGTCGCCGAGATTCAGCGGCTTGTTGATGTCGTACTGGACGCCGTCGAAGACGATGTAGCGGCAGACGGGGTTCTCGGGATCGGTGTTGTAGCTGTAGCTGAAGGTGAACCACTTGTCGTAAGCGGCGCGGTTGTCGATCGTAACGTCATCCACGTTGTCGGCGGTGAATCTGATGCCGTCGTCGCCGTGTCTCAGGCTGTATTCGCCGTAGCGTCTTTCAGCGGTCAGTTCGGTACCGAAGGTGATGGTGGACTTCGGAGCTTCGCTGGGGTACTTGACTCTCATGGAGACCTTGATGTCGTAGGTCTTGTAAGCTTCGGGGTCCATGGCGATCTTGGTGTGGAGGGCCTGGGCCTGGCCGATCTTCAGGCAGCGATTGTCGTCGTCATCGGGGTCTTCCATGACTAAGCAGTTGTTGACGGTGCCGGCCGCGACCCAGCAGGGCTGGTCGAGGATGGAGCCGTCTTCCATTTCTTCAAAGTCGGTGGTGTAGAGGCCGTAGCCGCCGCCGCGGGTGCCGCTCTGGATGACGAAGTTCTTGTCGAGCTGCTGGCTTTCGGTGGAGAAACGCACGGTGGCGAAACCGGTGCCGGTGCCCAGCATGTAGCGGTCGATGGAGAAGGTCAGTTCTTCAGACTCGCCGGCGTTGATGGGGAACTGTTTGTAGACGGTGCCGCCGATCTTCAGCCAGTTGCGGCCTTCGATGATCTCGACGGTCACGTCGCCGCTGCCGATGATGCCGCGGACGGTGGCAGTGAAGTTGTTGTCAGCGTCGCTGTTGTTGAAGGGGACGATCTCGGGGGCGTCCACGGCGATCTCGGGATCGTCGCAGAAGGTCACGAGAATGTTGTCGATGGAGGCGCCGGTCCTGTTGTTGGCGCCGTAAGGCGGCTCGAAGACGCCGATGCAGATGGCTTTGATCTTTTCGAGATTAAGGGTGGTGCCGATGGCCGGGGTGAACTCGGAATCGCCGAACTTATAGGCCAGGATCTCGCCGCTGGGGCAGACGACCTTCAGGGTCAGGGGCTTCAGAACGTTGAAGGTGTGGGCGAAGCCGTCGCCGATGGCTTCGTTCGCACCGTTCCTCAAGTGGACATTGCCGCCGTTGGCGAAGAAGTAGTTCTCGAAGACGCCGGGGTATGCGTCGGTTTCCTCATCGCCGGTGCCGAGGGCGAAGCCGCCCATGTTGGAGTGGCAGCAGAATTCGCAGGTAAGGGTCAGGATGCCGCTCTGAGAAATGTAGTTGTCGATCTCGGGGATGGTGACCCAGACGCCGCCGCGCTGGCTGCCATCGCCTTTGACTTTGCCGGACCAGAGGGCTTTCTCGCCGATGGTGCATTCGTTAGTGACGTTGCAGTAGAACTGCCCGGCGTTGGCGGAGACGTAAGTGCCGAAGCCGCGCATATTGCGGGCGTCGCCGTATTCAAGACCTTCGAAGTCCTGATCGAGCAGAGTGGTGGTGGTGCCGAAGACAGTGCCGGCGATCGCCAGTAAGGCAATTAAGGTAAGGAAACGTTTCATGTTTCTCCTTTGGACGGTTGTTGTTGGTTAAAACCAGACAAAGCTGATTTCTCATTTAAAAAACGCGAGGACTATTATATTGAAAACATTTTTTAAAATCAAGCGCCGTTTTTGGGGGCTTGCTTCTTGCCAAATGAGGCCTTGTTTTGCTACAATATCTTATTAATAGAATTAATAATCTGGAGACGTATATGAAGATCCTGCTTTTAGGCGGCGGCGGCAGAGAACACGCCCTGGCCTGGGAAATGAGCCTTTCCCCCAGAACGGAAAAGATTTACGTGACCAGCGGGGCTAACGCCGGTCTCCTGGAATGCTGCGAGGAAATAGCCGTGAAGGCGGACGACGCCCCCGGTCTCATCAGTTTTGCCAAAGAAAACGGCATAGGACTCGTGATGGTAGGCCCTGAGGCGCCGCTGTGCGCAGGCGTGGCTTCCGCAATGAGGGAGGCGGGTCTGGCCGTCATAGGGCCGGACGCTTTCGGAGCGCGTTTGGAAGGCTCCAAGATCTTCGCCAAGAAGTTCATGCGCAAATACGGCATCCCCACCGCTGATTTCGAGGTTTTCTCAGAACCAGAGGCCGCTAAGGCTTACGTTAAGGAAAAAGGCGGCCGCTGCGTCGTCAAGGCCGACGGCCTGGCGGCCGGCAAAGGCGTCTTCGTCTGCCAAAACGTTGAGGAAGGCTTGGCGGCTGTCAAAGCGACCCTGGAAGACAAGGAATTCGGATCGGCCGGCAACGAGATCCTCATAGAAGAGCTCCTGGAAGGGGAGGAAGCCTCCATTTTGGCCTTCACAGACGGCAAGACCATCGTGCCTTTGGAGAGCGCCCAGGACCATAAGCGCGTCTTCGACGACGACAAGGGCCCCAACACCGGCGGCATGGGCGCCTATTCTCCCGCCCCGGTGGTCACGAAGGAACTTTTGGAGACCGTCAAGGAGAAGATCCTGAAACCGACTTTGAAGGGCATACAGGAAGAAAAGATGGATTACAGAGGCGTCATCTACGCCGGGCTGATGATCGGCCCCAAGGGCGTGAACGTCCTGGAATACAATGTGCGCTTCGGCGACCCGGAGACCCAGGCGGTATTGCCGAGACTCCAGAGCGATCTGGTCGAAGTTTTCTCCATGATCTCGGAAAGGCGTCTTTCTGAAGTGGAATTGAAATGGGATCCCAGGCCGGCGGTCTGCGTCATCATGGCTTCCAAGGGTTATCCCGGAAAATACGCCAAGGGTCTGGAGATAAAAGGCATTGAGGAAGCGAAGGCGCTTCCCGACGTGATCGTCTTCCAGGCCGGGACCCAGAAAAAGGATGGCGCCTATTACACTTCCGGAGGAAGGGTGCTCGGCGTGACGGCCCTGGGGTCCGACGTCAGGAACGCCTG
>JAGCDY010000075.1 GCA_017650925.1 bacterium | reverse complement strand
GTGGCGTTGAAGGAGTCGCCGTTGGAAGTGCTGCCTGAGGTGAAGGTAAAGTTGCCGATCCTGGTTTTTGTGGCGTTGAAGGTGTCTCCGTTGGAGGTGCTGCCGGAGGTGAAGGTGAAGTCGCCTAATTTGATGGAAGAGGCGTTGAAAGAGTCTCCATTGGAGTTGTTGCCGGAGTAGAAAGTAGAGTCGCCTAGCTTGATGGAGGAAGCGTTGAAGGAGTTGCCAAAGGAGTTGTTGCCGGAGAGGAAGGAAGAGTCGCCGATCTTGGTTTCCGTGGCGTTGAAATAGTCGCCTCTGGAGTTGTTGCCAGAGTAGAAGGTGGAGTCGCCTATTTTGGTTTCTGAGGCGTTGAAATAATTTCCTTGGGAGGTGCTTCCGGATAGGAAGGTAGAACCGCCTATTTGGGTCTTGGTTGCGTTGAAGGAGCTGCCGAAGGAGTTGTATCCGGAGTAGAAGGTTGAGCCGCCTATTTTGGTTTCCGTGGCGTTGAAGGAATTGCCGAAAGAGTCGTAGCCGGAAATGGTGGTGAACTCAGCGTTGGCTGCGAAAGGGGAGATGATGAGGAAGATGATGGGGATGATGGATTGGAGTTTCATAGCGGTGCTTTTTGATTGTTTACTGGAACAATTGTAGCATGCGGGGTGGTTGATTTTTGTTGGTTGATGGGAAAAAATAGTGACATTAAAAAACCCCGTGCTTGCGCACGGGGCTGATTGTCTTATTTGATTTTGGGATCTTGCTTTTTGATGAGATAATATCCGCCGGTTTTCTTGCTGCCGCGATAAATGATTATGTCTTCCTTTTCCAATTCTGCTAGTAATCGAGCAACAGTTGGAATTGATTTGTTAACTTCCACTGCTAACAAATCACGTTTTATCCCTTCTTTTTTATCTATTATTTTGAGCAATTGTTGTTTTAAATTATAGTCCATTTGATTTATCGGGTCATCTTTGGATTTTATCGGGTCACTTTCGGATTTTATCGGGTCATCTTTGGATTTTATCGGGTCACTTTCGGATTTTATCGGGTCACTTTCGGATTTTATCGGGTCATCTTTGGATTTTATCGGGTCACTTTCGGATTTTATCGGGTCATCGGCCGGATTTATCGTATCATCGGCCGGATTTATCATATCATCGGTCGAATTTATCGTATCATCGGTCGAATTTATCGTATCATCGGCCGGATTTATCGTATCATCGGTCGAATTTATCGTATCATCGGTCGAATTTATCGTATCATCGGTCGAATTTATCGTATCATCGGTCGAATTTATCGTATCATCGATTTGGCGCGAGAAATATGTTGCTGTGAATGCCCCCATTTCATTTGACAGGGAGGGAAAAGCATTGCCGTTTATTTCGCATTCTTTCCTTATGCGCCTGATACCGCTGCCGTAGAATTCTGTGAGATGCATGTCGTAAAAGGCTTGGGCTATGATTTTGTTTCTGGGGCGGGATGGGTGGAATTTATTTAAAAGTTTGTCAATGGACATGTCAAAGGGAAGCTCCCCAGGGCTGCATACTATAATGCGATTTTCTATTATTTGAATTTGTATGGTGTGGGGTGAGCCGTAGTCTCTGTGACAGATTGCGTTGGTTATAGTTTCTCTTAGGGCTTCCATTGGGTATTCCCAATAGCGGTCGTGCTCGGCTTTGCCGGTAATAACTATGCAACGGCGAATATTTCTTTTTATGAAGGATAAGGATTCTTCAGCTTGATCTTGGATATTGCCCGATATATCTTTGCCGTCTAGAATGAAACCGTCATCTTTGAACGCTCCAATATGGATTATAGCTTGAGGGAATTTGATCTGGGGGTTCCTGGCGAATAGAAGGTAGGATGCTCGGGTAATCTCGGTTTCGGATCTTACCCATTCGAGTTTTTTCAGGATGAGCCAAGGGTCGTCGTTTAAATCAAAGTTACGCCGTTTTTCGCTGTTGGCTTTTTTCATGTATTCGGCAACTTTGTTCATGTCAAGGTCGTCTTTTGTGCCTCTTGGAACTATTACAGCGTCCATACTGGAACCAGTGGATTTCAAGTGGCACTCTGAGATTTCGGTGGGCGTCATTTTGTGATTGACGCTTCCTTTTCGGATATAGGAGCGGCTCTTGAATGATACGGGTTTAAGAGGATTCTCAATGACTTTTAGGGCAATGACATATTCTCCGCGGAAGGGGACTTTTTCGGCGTCTACTGCAACTGATGGCTCAGTCGAGGTGGCGATGCGGTTTTCATAGTCGCGGAGAGCTTCGTCTCTAAGCGGCAGTTTGGAAATATCGCCTTTGTCATTCACGCCCAGAATAATGTATCCTCCTGCGGCGTTAGCGAATGCGCAAGCTGTTTCGATAGTCTCAACACCGAAAGATTCTTTGAATTCAATCTGTTGCATTTCACGTTTTTTTATCAGGATCTCTAGTTCTTTTTCTGTCATGTTAATTTCCTCCTTTCATATATAAGCGGTCGCAAGTTGAGTTTTTTTGCGTTTGAAAGGAATGACAGACAACTAATAAGCATATTTGAAGCGAGATTTTTTTGGTGATTTAACTTGCCGGTAACTTGCTGGAATTGGAATCAACAGGCTGTTCTGATTTTTAACACGCTGCTATTGGCCGTTTTGCATTTTGGGATTAACTTGCTGGTATCTTGCCAGCCTTGTTTTATGTCTTTGCTTATGGGGGCGACTGTTTCTTTCCGGTATTGGGGAAGATGGGTTTTTTCAGTTATTTACGTGTGATTTTTGTTTTTGACGTGGTGGGGATGTGGGGGCTAAGGTCGTGATTTGGTGACACTAACATCTACATTTGTCCACAAATAAATGGTACAATGGGTGTAATTGTTTGACAATTAACATTTACCCCAATTAACGCCTATGAAAAACACAAACTCAAAACTCATCTTGCTAGGAACAGCTGCCCTTGTGTTCGCAGTATTTTCAGCTCAGGGACGTCTGTCTTTGCCTGGCGAAAACGAAGGAAAGGAAGTCTTGCCGCCTAACCAGGTACTTCCTGTAGGGGAAAAGCTTGCCACAGTTGATGACATTTTGCCCAAAAAGGATGTAAAGGTCGAGCAGGAAATTAAGTTCGAAGAAGCGCAGCCTGCGAAAGAAGAACCTGCCAAAACTACTTGCGAGAAACCTTGCAAGGTGTGCGTGCTGGACTTCACGACAGTCGACACTACCGGTCAGGAACGCTTTTTATCGGAAGAGAGCAAGCCGATAGAGATCCCTGAACAGAACACCCTGAATGAGGTCGATCACAAAAAGATCAACAGCACGATGCAGGGATACGTCAGGATCGTCGACGCGATCGACACCCTGCTGACGCATTCGGCTAACCGCAAGACCCAGGTTGCTGACAACGCTCTCACTCACATAAAGGCCAAAGAGATCTTCAACACGGTCGTCCATGGTCCGACGAGAACGATGGTGATCGGCGCCGATTATCTTGAAGCCTATCTTAACAAGCACAGCGACGCCTTTGTTTGTATGAGCCGCAGTCAGGTCTATACGAAGATCAAGATGCTTCAGGATGAGCCTGATTTTCCGGATGATTTCTTCAAGAAGATAGCGAAGGAGACCGGAGCCACGCACCTGATCTACGGACAGGTAAGCGATGTCTCGTCGAAAGAAGTCGGTTTCGAAGGATACGGAGTCTCGACGAAGAAGACGCAGCTGTCTCTGGACGTCATAATCAAAGTGGTAGATCTGAATGAGCAGGCGAATGCTCATGTCGGACTTTACACCGGCGAGTACAGCATCCAGTCTGTGGATTACAAAAATGAGGTGACTACAGGTATTTTCCAGCTCTTGATGAAGGATGCCTTGGCCAAGGCTGCGGAAGACCTTTACAAATATGCTCTTCCGGGTGGACAGAACAAGATCCATCCTCCGACGGAAGAATCCAAAACTGAATAAGGGAGATAAACGATGAAAAAATTTACCTTGTTGTTCTTAGCTGTTGCGCTTTGTTTTTCTGCTTTGGCAGATAACGCCTACAGGCTGGCCATTGCCAAACCTGTTAACACGGGCCTCCTGGGCGCGGAAGAAGTCAGCGCCCTCTGGGGCATGCTGGAAAGTTCCTTCCCGGTCGATCAAAAAGAATATCAGCTTGTTTCCAGGGCGGCTCTGAAACAGATGCTCGAGGAGATCGGTCTGACCGAAAATTCCGGATTGACGGATCTGAATTCTGAACAGAAAGCCAAAATGGGTAAGCTTAAGACCGTCAACTATATATTGATCAGCGAGATAGGTAAGTTCGGCACCCAGTACAATCTGACCATGCGCATAATAGACTCCTCGACCGGCGAGATCGATATGACTCGCGTGATCAATCTGAGGGCCAAGTCGCTTGATGACATCGCCGATAAACTGGAGCCCACTATCGAAAAGATGCTCTCGGACCAGAAGGATCTGCGCAGAGTGGCTTTGCTGCATCCGGTCAACAATCTTCCCATTTCGGTTCCCAACGTCGCGGAAACTTTCAATGTTTACCTTGAAAACTACCTCTTGGAAAGCAATATTCCGATGCAGAATCTCAAGAGCGTGGGCAAGATCCTGACTGAAAACAACCTGGGCCCCTTGTCTGAACTCGAACCGAAACTGTATAAGAAAGTGGGTTCGCTGCTTGAAGTTCAGCTGCTGATCCAGGCGACTATCAATTCGCTGGAAGTTCTCAGCTTCAGACAGGAATCGCCCGAGACCGGTTATGTTGGCTACGAGTACATCGCCAAATACGCGGGAACTATCGCGGCTATCAATCCGAAGACCGGAGAGATCGTTAAGAACGCCCCGGTAGAGGTTTCCATGAACCTTGGAAAAACTCGCGGAAACGTTCCGGCGATGCAGCTTACGGATGATTTGACCAGGACCATCCTCAAAGAAGCCGCGAGAAAATCGGCTCAGCAAATCCTTAGTATCGGCAACAGTGGAAACTAATCCATGAAAAACATCAGATATTATTTTCTTTTGGCGGCGGCGTTGGCTTTTATAGTAAGCGGCTGCTCGACCGTCGTTAACAACCACTATCAGAAAGGGACTCTGGTTGGGAACTACCTGGACGGCGACAACAGCGACGCTGTTGACGAAGTCAGCGACAAGGTGGATTCCCGCGAGGACACCGGTGATGAAATAGTCTGGCGTCTGGAAGCCTGCGCGCTTTACTTCTACAACGGTATGTATGAAGAGGCGCTGAAGAACATGGAAGCTACGGAAAAGCTCATGGAGGAATACGACAACCGCGCTGTCGTCAGCGCAAGGGATGTCGGATCCGAAGCGGGTTCCGTGATCACCAATCCGAACGCTATTCCGTACAAAGGCTGGGCTAGAGACAGGATAGTTCTCAACATTTACAAAGCCCTTACCTATCTCGCCTTGGGCAGGGAAGATTCCTTCAGGGCTCAGGTCAAACGTCTTAGGGACGCGCAGAAACAAGTCCAGCAGGAATTCGCCGATGAATTCAAGCGTGAGCAGGAACAGCTTCACGCGGAAGATTGGGGCGACCAGGATGCTCGAGAAAAGAAGGTGTTTAACAAATACCCGAGGATGTCTCGCGGCGTTGACGAAATGAGAAAGATCGCCCACAAAGGATATGGAAACTTCCTGAATCCGCTTGGGCTCTATCTGTCAGCGCTCTGCAATCTCCGCGACGGTGACTGGAGCAGCGCGGCCATAGACACTCAGCGCATGCATGAGGCTTTGCCGGGCAATACGTTCGTCTCACAGCTTCACGCCACTGTTTGCAAGAGGGCCGGAAGGTCTCTTCCTCCCGACATGTCAAGCGCTTCTCCTTTCAGTTTCCCGATAGACCAGAATTGTCTGTACGTCATATTCTCGAACGGCCGGGGAGCCGCCTTTGAACCCGAAGGCATCCATGTCGTCGCCGAGGTCTCCTGGCCTCGCCTGACGACTTATACCGCTCCTTACAGGGATCTGACGGTAACAGCCAACGGCACTTCCGTAAGCACGGCTCCGATCGCCAATATGGACGCAATTCTGGCGCAGGAATTTGACGCGCGGCTTCCCGTCATCATAACAAGGATAGCCGCTTCCACGATCGTCAAGGAAGGCGTGAAATACGGCGGTCTGGCGGTGGCGTTGAGTTCGAGAAACAGCACTGCCCAGATCGTTGGACTTTCGGTTTACTTTGGCATGATGATCTACAACTACATTATGAACACCGCCGACACCAGAGCCTGGGAACTTCTGCCCAAAGAATATCAGATTGCGCAGATCCCCATGCCGCAGGATCATAAGGTTCACTTGAAACTTAACAGCCCGAACGGCGGGGAAGTGATGAGTTTCGATTACGATTTCGAGGGCAACGCCCCCAGCGGCGTGCTTTTCGTAAACGCTCCTTCCTACGACAACGTTACCACGGCATTCTTGCCTTTCACCTCTAAATAATCGGTTAAAGCTATGAAAAACAAAATTTATAAAATGACCTTAAGCTGCGTCGTTCTGCTCGCCGTAATGATCTTCAGCGGCTGCGCCTCGACGACCATTTACGATCCGGAGACGACAACCACTAATTTGAGAGACCCGCTGAACGTCTCTCAGGAGGAAATGCGTCAGGTAGCCAGAGCCGCTATCCAGGACGTTTTGTGCTCCCCGAGATTTGTCAACTATGTGAACAGTTTCAGAGCTTCCCGCGGCCGCAGGCCGATCCTGAAACTGGACCATACCATAAACGACACCAACGATCCCAATCTTAACGTCGCGGTCATTACCGACACCTTGGAACGGGAGTTACTGAACGCCGATATCGTCGATGTTACCTTGGCGGAAGGCGCCGAAAGGACCCAGGCTATCAGCAATTCCAGGCTTAACATCAACGATCCGACTTTTAACTCTGCGGCCGTGGCCAGGGACAATACCCTTATGAGCGCGAACATTATCCTGCGTCCTAAAGTTGTTTCGGCCATGTCGGCTGACGGGCGTACCAAAAATGTCGAACGCTTCTTCGTGGTCGATCTTGCCAATATCGACGACGGGCTTATTATCTGGAAGTATAATAAGGCTCTCGGTTTCACGACCACGAGGGATGTTGTCGGTTGGTAAATTAAACCTATTATTACATAAGCAGAAATGCCGAAATCTTTTTTCAATAGTCTTTTGCTGATTATTGTTTCGTTTCTTATTGCCGGAGCGTCACTCTCTCGCGCTGAAGAAATTGAAATGAAAATACCCATTTTGTCCGCCATGGCTGACGGTTCTACGGGCTTCTTTTACCGCTTACCGTTCAAATATTCGAGATATTCGGACGGGAGGCCGCTTAGGGTGTCCATAGTCGACGATACCCCTAACGGAAGCAAGGAAGGAGTCAGAAGCAGCGTTTGGTTGGCGGCGGTCACTCTGTCGATGCTTAAAAACGATCCCTTGGACGGCGTTAGCATTTCCGTGGAATTCACGGGTATGGCTGACGGTCCGAGCGCCGGCGGAGTGTTCTGTCTGGCGACCTGGCTGGCATATGAAGGCAAAAAGCTCCCCGAAGATTTTGCCATGACCGGCACGATCCTGCCTGACGGAACGATCGGCATGGTCGGCGGGGTTGGCAAAAAGATCCGGGCCGCCGCGCAGAAGGGCATAAAGCGCATTTGCATTCCCGCTTTCATACGTTTTGAAGAGCAAAGCGACGGAAAATACTGGGATCTGTATCAGGAAGGCGAAAAATACGGGGTAAAGATCTATCCGGTCAAAACTATTACGGAGGCTTATGAAGTCGTGACCGGGGAAAAGGTCTTGGTTAGCAGTTTGCCTTCTGAAACCGAGATCCTGGCGCTGCCTCGCAATTTGGAAAAAGTCCTGATCAATTCCTGCACGAACAGTATTCAAAGCTTCGGTGAGCATGCCCAAAAAGAGCATCTGAAGAATTATTATGAGTGGAGCGAGATCGCAAGGAACGGAGCGTTTCCTCACGGAGAATTATACTACACTGAATTAATAGCTTTTTGGGACTATCTGAAACGCGGAAAAATACTGTCGGCATTGGAAACTTCTCAGGAAATACGAGCCGCGTATGGAGACTATGCCAAAACTGACGTCTTCAGCATGTATAACTCTCTGAGAAGCAATGAGGCCTTCGAGATCCTTCGCACAAAGACCGGCGACAGCGAATACACCAAGCTCAAATTGCCTCCTTACAATCGTTATAACAGGGAAAAAGTGCGGAAATACGCCGCTGATCTGCGGTCGTCCATCGCAAGCTTCAAAAGCACGCTTGAAGTTAAAAACGAAGCTGTCCTGAATAATCCTTTTGTGGCCGACGGTAATTTATCGGAAATAGCCTCTCAATCAGAACAATTCGATTTGGAATATCTGCCGTTGTTCCTGTATTATGCAAATTTGTATAGTGCGATTTCCGTACAGGATATCGAAGTGCTTAGCGATAACGAACTATACTTGTATGTTTCAACGTGCCAAGCTCTTTATTATTTCGTTTGTGTTTATCTAAATTCATTTGACAGCGACTTGTATGTCAAGAACCGCCAGTTGATCTATTCGAATCTTCCCAGCGCCGAACCAAACGACAAGCTTTCGCAATATGAGGCGTCCTTCTATTCCTCATTGCTTTCCATGTATGAGGTGATAAACCATGATTATAAGGAATACGAAGATGTTTTAAAATCTTCCAAAAACACTTTGGTGGAAGAAATAAACTCCGGTTACAATATTCTAAACTACAAGGTCGGGATCTTGCGCAGAATGCACGGAATGTTGGACGAGGAAAGCAAGGTAAATCTCTCTTACCATCGCTGCGCTATTCTTTATCAGCACTCTCAGGCTTTGGCAAAAGCCTGCGCGCTCAGCGTTAAATTCCATGGAGATGTAAATCGCACCGAAAATATTTTTGTGCAGTTCCTGACCAGGATGGCTCGGGAATCCGCCTTGCGTTCCATATATGAATGCAAGAGAGCCGAGGTCCCGTGCATAGATCCTGTTTTAAAATTTGAACAGGCTGATTTTTTCATGGGTAAAAGCGGATATGATCCGGTTAAAGTTTTGGAATACTACTGGTGCGCGCACCTCGGAGCGAAAGCGCTTCTCGCGGGTTTTGAAAGCGAGTATTAGAACTTGAAACTTGTTTTTGTTAAAAGCCCCGTGCTCTTGCACGGGGCTTTTTCTTTTTAGGCGTTCTCCCAAATTCCTATAAGCTCTTCGGCTTTCTTTGCGAGGTCTTCGCTCTTGCCCCAGGGGGAATGGAGTTTTCCTTCGGCTATGCCGTGTAAGGCCTCGATGGCGGATTTGACGCATTTGGCGAATTCCGGATATTCTTTGCCGTGTTCGGCGAGAAAGGCCTTTAGAGGGGCAGTGAGGAAGATCTCGAGGGCGTCGACGAGTCCGTCGAGTTCTTCGTAGCCGTGGCCGGTCATGTTTCTTCCGGCGCTGGCGAGGAGAATGCCTTTGAAGCCGGTTTCGAGCTCTTCGTCATTTGTGAAGAGTTCTTTGAGGACCATCTTGCAGTGGATGAGATACGCGGCAAGAGTGTAGGTCGGCATGTAGATGAACTCCACTCTTGCGTCGGATGGCATGTGTTTGATGTCCTGATCGGGCGGGATGAAGAAGAGCATGCCGGAACCGGGGTTGATCTCTTTGCAGAGAGAGACGGCTTTTTTGGCGTTGGCTAAGAGAGTTTTTTGGTCGTTGGTTTTTTCGAAATTCAGATTGTTCATGGATACCTCCTTTTTGTGAATTCTACTATAACACTATCAAAAATGTCAGTAGAGATAAAGTGTTTTTACAATCGCTACTTAATTACATAGAATTTTGTGCTATGTCATCAATTTTTTTCCTTTAAAACCGTGGTTTTGGGTGAAAAAGTACTAGTATTTTTAGTGTGGGGACTTTTGAGGTTTTTGGAGGTTGGACAGTTTGGATTTGATATAATGGGTTCGGCAGTTCGAAACCATCCTGCCTTGGGCAACCTAAAACAAAACTACGGAGACATAGACCATGCTTAGGTATGGGATAATTAGGGAAAAAGAACCTAGGGAGATAGTCCTTCTTAGGGGCAAGGGGTGCTTTTATAAGAAGTGCACCTTCTGCGATTATCATCTGGACGCGTGCTCTGATGATGACGCGAACGTAGCTTTGAATAGTGACGTTTTGAAGCAGGTCACAGGATCGTATGGGGATCTGGAAGTCATCAACAGCGGGTCCTTCCATGAATTGGGCGAAAGGACTCTTGAGCTGATAAGAGAGACTGCCAGGGAAAAGGGGATAGGGGTGCTGCATTTCGAGGCGCACTATTTGGTGCGGAATCTGATTCCTAAGCTTAGGGAATTCTTCTCCGGAATGGAGCTCCGTCTTAAAGTCGGCTTGGAATCCTTCGATGAGAACTTAAGGGAAGGGTACCTTAAGAAGGGAATGCCGGGCGTCAGCCCAGAAGAAGTTGCCCGTTATTTCCAGGAAGCGAATTTTTTAGTGGGAGTGAAAGGGCAGACCTTGGAAATGATGCAGCGGGATGTGGAATTGGGGCTGCGGTATTTCCGAAGGATCGCCCTGAACGTCATGTGCGACAACACTACGCCTGTTAAGCCGGATCAGGGCGTTATTGATATTTTTACGCGGGAGATCTACCCGAAATATAAAGACGATCCAAGGATAGACATACTCCTTCACAACACCGATTTCACCGTAGGCACGCCGACATGAACGAACTATTGCTCATAATCACCGTTATATTCATCTACTCTTCCGCGCTTGTCGCCTACAAGCTCTTCGGAAGATCGGGGCTTTACGCCCTGACGCCGATCGCGACTATCGTCGCGAATATCGAGGTGCTGCTGGTAATAAAGGCCTTCGGATGGACGCAGACGTTGGGGAATCTGCCTTTCGCGGTGACGTTCCTTATTACGGACATATTGTCGGAGTGCGAGGGGAAACGCTCCGCCAACAAAGCGGTCGCCATCGGGATATTCTCCTCTATCTTCTTCCTCGTAGTCAGCCAGCTCTGGCTCCTGTATACACCGGATCAGGCTGATACGCACATGGGCGCTTTTAAATCTATTTTCGCCAATACGCCTAGGCTTATCATATCCTCTTTACTGGTCTACGCTATCAGTCAGTTTACCGACGTCTGGCTTTATCACACCTGGTGGGATCTAACGACCAAGCTCTGCGGCGATAGACACAGATTCCTCTGGTTCAGGAACAATTTCTCCACTTTGATCAGCCAGTTCATCAACAATGTCCTTTTCACCCTCTTCGCCTTCTACGGCGTCTACGATCTCAAGACCGTCTGGTCGTTCATTGTGTCCAGCTATGTTATTTTCATCATAACGTCTTTGCTGGATACGCCGTTCGTTTACGCGGCAAGGTATATCCACGAGCACAAACCGCCCCAGCAGCCTCAACAAGCGTAGAAATCCTACTGAAAGTAAAATGGGGAATTTGATGGACGAAGAGAAAATGTATTCGGCTATGACGGCTATAATGGCCGTCGCTGTGTTCTGCCTCTTTTTGCATGTGGTCGGGATAGGGTGCCCTATTCGCTTCCTGACAGGCGTTGCCTGTCCGGGCTGCGGCATGACCAGGGCTGCCTTTTCGCTGCTGTTTCTCCGCTTTTCCGACGCTTTGTACTACCATCCTTTGATTTTTCTTATGCCGACTGTCGCGGCGGCTCTGCTGCTGCAGAAAAGGATTCCCGCGAAAACTTATAAGTTCTTGATATTTACAACGATTGTAATGTTTGGTATAGTATATGTGATAAGGTTACTTGACCCGTCGAATGAGATAGTCACTTTTCGTCCGGATCAAGGGTTCATATATCGCACGATCCAACATTTCATCCATTGAGGAGGCCAACTATGTTTTGTAAAAAATGCGGAGCCGAAGTGCCGGAAGGCGTAAACGCTTGCCCGACCTGCAACACCCCAGTCGAATCGGATGTGGCCGGCAAGGCCAAAGAGACTTTCAACGCCGCGGAGAAGTCCCTTAAGAACACCTTCAACGACATCATGAACGGGCCGCAGCCCGGCCAGCCCCTGATGACCGACAGGAGCCTTTTGCTCTTTATCCTGCTGAACCTGGTCACATGCGGTTTGTTCGGCCTCTATTACATTTATACGATAGCCAGGGACCTTAACATCGCGTGCGAGGGAGACGGCAACAACACGACCGGACTGCTCCTGTTCATTATCCTGACCATTTGCACGTGCGGCATCTACAACGTCTTCTGGTGGTACGGAGTGGCCAACAGGCTGAGCGCGAACGCCGGACGCTACGGTCTGACCTTCCCCGAAAACGGCACGACGGTCTTGCTGTGGTTCATCTTCGGCTGGCTGATCTGCTTCATCGGCCCCTTCGTCGCGATGCACATCGTGTTCAAGAACACCAACGCGATCTGCGCCGCTTACAACCGCGAGAAAGGCCTGGCGTAAGAGCTGACGGTCGGATAGCTCCGACAAAAAAAGATTCCGCGAGATCACTGCGTGGTCCCGCGGGATCTTTTTTTATTTTTGCTACAATTTGACTGATAATCAATTATGCTGGGAGGCACGCATGAAGAGAGTTTTGTTGGGATTTTTGGTTTTGGGAGTTGGGGTATTGGCTTTTGGGGAGGAGACGATCTATGATCCGACGCGGCCTGTGTCGATGCTGGGCCAAAAGGAGTTCGAGGTGCAGTGGTATACGGCCTCGGCGTGCGCTACCCGGCTTATGCTTAGGGAAGGGGGAGAGCCCTGCAATACCTGGAAGCCCGATGGGGAGTGGGAGGACGTCTGGAAGGACGAGGTGCGTGTTGTGGAAGGAGGGACGACGGGAAATTGGCACAGACTGGTGGTGCGGGATCTGAATCCCTGCACCAGATATTATTATCGGCTGTATGATGAGGGTACGGAGCCTACAGTCGAGGAGGCGAGGTGGGGAGCCACTAAGGATTGGAGCAGGGAGTACGCGGTGAATACTTTGTCGCCGCACGGGTGCCGGACGGTGGTCCGGGTGCCGGTGAAGGTTTTGGTGATGCCAAACGTTTTCAGCATGTACAATGTGCGCCTGGCGGATGGAACGTATCCTGAGCTGCCGGCTTTGGTGGGCGAGGCTGAGAAGGAGAAGATCGTCAGGGAATTTAAGCTCGCGGAGAGGTTCTGGTTCGTGAATAACGGGTTTAGGGTTTGGTACGATCTGCAGATCTTCTGGGATGAGAGGCCGCAGCATTGGGGAGAAGTGCCGGCGGACGCGCCAGAGGCTTATAAGGCGCTGGTGCCGTGCAGGAGCTTTTCGGGAGAGGAATATAAGTTCCCGGGAGGCGGGACTTTTACCATCGTGGATCTCAAGAACATCGAGAAGACGAATCTTGCTCCTGTGGAGGACGAGTATGTGGGGCAGATAGAGAACGCGCAGCTGAGGTTTTATGATTCGCGTTCTGGCGAGTGGAAGTACAGGACGAGCGGAGGCGGGACCTTCGGAGTGTTCAATTGGGACAAGGGGATACCGGGAAGGTCGCAGTTCTTAGGGGACGACATAGCCTGGCTGACCTGTCATGAGTATCATCACCAGATAGAGAGCCTGGGAACGTACAGCGGGCTCGACAGGGAAGACGACCATGTTATCTACGACCACTTCATCAACAGGCACAGGTTCCAGAAAGCGAATGGTGAGTGGGACGAGACGCCCTGGGATCTGTCGGCGAAGTGCGGGGATCACTGGAGCGGGATAGCCATGACGGACAGGAAGCTGACTGATCTGCAGTGGCTGAGGATGTACTTCGGGACGCCCACTCTGGTCGTGGACAGGGATATGGACGGAGTGCCGGACGGGGGAATGTTCTGCGACGGAAAGCTCCCCTTTACGGAAGCGGACTTCGGTTCCGATGAGAACAAGCGCTCTACGGATGGGCTGGTGGACGACTTTACGAAGGCCAGGGAGAGCATCTGGAGCGGCGGCGTTATGCAGCCCTGGTTCGCCAGGAGGCCGGAAGAGAATGTTAGACCCTCGCCTGTGTCGGCGGACAGCGACGACGACGGGGTGCCGGA
Organism: bacterium; assembly: GCA_017650925.1. Taxonomy (GTDB): domain Bacteria; phylum Auribacterota; class UBA3054; order UBA3054; family UBA3054; genus UBA3054. The sequence continues at coordinate 3,547 of JAGCDY010000075.1, read as the reverse complement.
CGTCGTGGATCCCCTGCCTCTGGTGCCCTACGAGCCTTATATCTGGCCTTTGACGGCGGAGGTGGATGGAGATCCCTCCGAATGGGGAAACACGCCTCTAGGGGGCTCCAAGACGGTGGATGGGCTGACTGTGTCGTTCAAGCAGGCGCATGACGAGAGCGCATATTACGCGCTGCTCTCTTTCCCGGTAGGCCTTAGCGAGGTGATGCTGGAGCTGGACGGGGAAGGACACGGCATCTTCAGCGGGAACGACGCGCCCGGGGGAAGCAGGGATTACTACGAATTTAGGATAAGACCTGCGGGTTCGGGCTACGAGATAAGGAAGGGCGGTCGCTTCGAGGGAACGCAGAGCGCCTACCAGGTCAAGGACGGCATGGTCTACGTGGAGATCTCTATTGAGAACAGGGGCGAGTCGAGCTGGTTCTGGAAGGGCGGAGGACACGAGATAGGGTCCATTGTCACCTTCAGGCTGCCGGATAAGTCCGCCTACAGTCTGGGGGACGGCTACCAGCCGGTCTATTGCTTCATGCTGCCGACAAGCGGCGTGGCGAAGTGCCCAATGTCCGCGCCTGCTGAATTGCAGGCTTCGGCTGCGGACATGGTATTGGACTTCTCCGGCTCAGCGGATATGGCGGGCTGGGAGAGCACGGCGGAATGGTGGGAAGTTGCTGACGGCGCGTTGTGCCTGAAGCCCGGAATGCCCGGGAACGCCACGGCTTATCTTTTGGCGCCCGGATTTAAGGGGAATGATTTCACGATCTTCGTGGAATTCTCGGCTGAGCGGGACGCGGTCCTGGGAGCGTTTGAAGCGGGAACCGAAAACATCGATCCCGGGAAAGACAGCGTAGGTTTCCTGGGCGGCTACGGGAACAAGCTTTCGAAGATAAGGCTGAAGGGCTTCGGGGAAGTGAACGAGAAGGCCCTGGGACTCAGTCCTGGACGGCACACGATGCAGTTCAGCCGGAAAGGGAAGTTCTTCTTCATGACTTATGACGGGGAACTCGTCTGCTGGTACGCGGACAATACGAAGCGGCCGGCGGAGCGTCTTGGTTTGCTGGGCTGCGCCGGAAGTGATCTGAAGGTTTACAAGCTTTTTGTCAAAGGCGAGAAATAAGCTATTCGTTTTTGTTATGAGCGGAGGCTTGCGCCTCCGCTCTTTTTTTTTGCCTTGTTTACTGGGAGTCTTGCCATTTATGATAAAATAAACAAATACGGAATTAGGAGTATTGTATTTATGGCTAATTGGATAATGAAACTTATCTTGGGCAACCGCAACAAGCGGGTGATCAGGAGGCTCAAACCCCTGGTCGCGAAGATAAACGCCCAGGAAGAGAAATATCAGGCGCTAACCGATGATGAGATAAAGGCTAAGACCGCGGAATTCAGGGAACGCCTGGAGAAGGGCGAGACGCTGGACGACCTGATGATAGAGGCCTTCGCGGTAATAAAGAACGTCTGCCGGAGATTGTGCGGGCAGAGCTGGGAAGTCTGCGGCTCGCAGTACGTCTGGAACATGATCCCCTACGACGTCCAGATCCTGGGCGGCATAGTGCTGCACCGCGGCGCCATCGCCGAGATGGCGACCGGCGAAGGCAAAACTCTTGTGTCTATCCTGCCGATCTATCTGAACGCGCTGACCGGGAAGGGCGTGCACGTCGTGACGGTCAACGACTACCTGGCCCGCCGCGACTCCCAGTGGAACAAGGGCGTCTTCGATTTCTTAGGCATCACCATCGGCTGCATCCAGAACCAGATGGATCCTGCGGAAAGAAGGATCCAGTACAACTGCGACGTCACCTACGGCACGAACAGCGAGTTCGGTTTCGACTATCTGCGCGATAACGGCATGGCCATGCGCAAGGAAGAGATGGTGCAAAGAGGCCACCAGTACGCCATCATCGACGAAGTCGACTCCATCCTTATCGACGAAGCCAGAACGCCTCTTATCATTTCCGGTCCGGTGGGCGTCTCCAAGGAGAACAACTACCAGGAGATCAAAGCCCTTGTGCAGACCCTGGTCGGAAAGCAGCAGGTCATGTGCAACGACATGCTTCACGAAGCCAGGGAGCTTCTCAAGACCGGCGACGAGAACGACCGCTACAAAGCGGGACGTTTGATGTACATCGTCAGGCGCGGCAACCCCAAGAACCATCTCCTGACGAAGCTGATGGAGGATCCCAACAATCACAAATTGCTGGACAAGATCCATGCCGACCTGATCGCCGACATGAAGCGCAAGGAGATGCACAAGATCACGGAAGACCTCTATTTCGCCATGGACGAGAAGAGCAACGAAGTCTTCCTGACCGACAAGGGGCTGGCTACGCTCTCCCCCGAGGACCAGTCGAAGTTCGTGCTGCCCGACCCCGTCGAGGAGACCATGAAGATCGACGAGGACGAGAGCCTGACCGCCGAGGAGAAAGTGGCGGCCAAGGAAGCTTTCCAAAGAGTCTACCACGATACCAGTGAGAGACTGCACAACCTCTCGCAGCTGATGAGAGCCTACGTTCTGTTCGAGAAAGACGTGAACTACGTCGTGCAGGAAGGCAAAGTTTTGATCGTCGACGAATTCACGGGCCGCATCATGCCGGGCAGACGTTACAGCGACGGACTGCACAGCGCCCTGGAAGCCAAAGAGAACGTCAAGATCGAGGGCGAGTCGCAGACCTACGCGACCATCACCATCCAGAACTACTTCCGTCTGTACAAAAAGCTGGCCGGCATGACCGGTACGGCCGAAACGGAAGCCGAGGAATTCCAGCAGATCTACGGCTTGGACGTCGTTTCCATCCCGACCAACAAGCCGGTGCAGAGGAAAGACCTCAACGACGTGGTCTACAAGACGAGAAGGGAAAAATACAACGCCGTCATAAGGGACATTTCCCGCTGCTACGAAAAAGGCCAGCCGGTCCTGGTCGGCACCGTTACGGTTGACCAGTCGGAAGTTCTTTCCAGAATGCTCCAGCGTCTTAAAATACCCCACAGCGTCCTGAACGCCAAGTACCACGAGAGGGAAGCCGAGATCGTCGCCCAGGCCGGACAGAAGGGCAGCGTGACAATCGCGACGAACATGGCGGGCCGCGGCACCGACATTAAACTGGGCCCGGGCGTCCCCGAACTCGGAGGCTTGCACATCATCGGCACGGAGCGCCATGAATCACGCCGTATCGACCGCCAGCTGCGAGGCCGTTCCGGCCGTCAGGGCGACCCTGGATCTTCCAGGTTCTACGTTTCGTTGGAAGACGATCTGATGAGATTGTTCGGTTCCGATAAGATCGCGACGCTTATGGAAAAGATGGGCATGCAGGAGAATGAGGAACTGCAGCATCCCTTGCTGAACAAGTCTATCGAGACGGCCCAGAAGAGAGTTGAGCAAAGAAACTTCGGCATCCGTAAGCACACCCTGGAATTCGACGACGTCATGAACAAGCAGCGCGCCGTCATCTACGAATTTAGGACGCACCTTCTGATGGAGGACAACATCAGGGAAGACGCCCTGCAGTTCCTGGACGACGCCGCCGGCAACATCGTCGACGACTTCATGGCC
>JAGCDY010000074.1 GCA_017650925.1 bacterium | reverse complement strand
GGCTCCTCGCCGGGCCAGCAGGTGTAGCCCCTTATGGACTTCAGGTTGCAGGGGATCTTGACTTCTATCGTGAAGCCGCCAAGCTCGTTGTCCTTCTTGATGCAGCGGGAACCGTTGGGAACGTTTCCGTTCTTCCAGTCCTGAACGCTGTTCTCGTCGTTGGAGGCGGCGTAGATCCTGTTGTAATACTGGTTGTGGTTCTTGAACTTGAAATAGTCGCCGCCGTGCCAGGGCCCGGACCAGGCCGAGCCGTCCACTTCCATGGTGAAGGAGCACTTCTTGTTGGTCTTGAAGGCGAGGTACAAGGCGTCGTCGCGCCAGCCGGCGTAAGCGGTGACTTGGAATTCCGGATCCTCGCTGTCTCCCGTGCCGGAACCCCAGTAGGTCCATTCGCCCTCTTCTATTACGCCGTCGATGGTCGGTTCCGCGAGGAGCCTCGGAATGCTCTTGTTGTAAGGAATGATGGGATATGGATCGTCGCCGTCCCTCAGCCCGTCTTTGTCGGTATCCTGGTCGTTTGCGTCGCTGGGATAATAGAGCCCCACCAGGTATTCCTTAAGGTCGTCCAGCCCGTCCCTGTCCGTGTCCGTTTTGGTGGGATCGGAACTCATCCTCACCTCGTCTATGGGAAGGACGGGATCGTTGTCGGCCAGGCCGTCCAGGTCGCTGTCGCGGAAGACATAGGTGCTTTTCCAGGGAGTGCGCAGCTTAAAGTAATTCGTGAAGGGGCGCATGGCGGTGCCGCACCAGGACCAGGTGTCGCCGCCTCCGGCCCAGCCGTAGCTGCAGCCGTCCGGGTGCGAGCTTGAGTATTCCTGGTAGCCGCTGTAGGAGTACATCTGGTCGACGGAGTGCATGACTTCGTGGACCGTCACGAAACCCGTGCCGCTGCCGCCGTAGTTGCCGACCTGCGAGCACATGATCATGCCCATGCCGGTGTAGCCGTAGGAGCCGCCGCCCCAGTTGCCGCCCCAGCTGTTCCAGCCGTTGCCGCAGGTGAAGACGAAAAGATCGTATTCCTGGTTCCAGATGCCTAGCGTTTTCCTCAGATCCCTGGCCATGATCCTGCCGCCCAATTCCTCTTCGCCGAATTCATTTTCGTAATTCCGGAAGAAAGTTTCCGCGGGCGGGATGATGCGGCGGTAGACGGGATCGTATCTCAAAAGGAGCTGGGCGTTGGAATTGCGGAAATAGAAATCCTGCACCTTCGGGTAATACATGTTGGTGTAGTTCTCGGGAGGCGTGTTGTTGCCGCCGCCGGTGTAGGCCACCATCAGAAGATCTATGGAGGCCGTTTCGCCGTAGACCACGGGCAGGCTGTTCTGGGCGAAGACGCCATTGACCACGAGGGAGCCGCCCATGGTAAGATTCGTGACCTTTATGTTCACGGTGTCGGGCAGATCAAGGCTGAGCGCTGACGTGTCGACGTCCACTCCGTTGACCTGGGCCTTGACCAAACGGCTGTTTTTAAGGAATCCCATGGAAATGACGTTCTCTCCAGCGGAGAGCGGAAGCTCGCTCAAAGGGATGGGAAAACCGTTGAGAGTGATGAAGCCCATGCAGCTCTCCGGGATCGTCAGGGCGCAGCTAAGCTCCAGCCCGCCGAAGGAAGTTTTCGCGGGGAAGGAAGTCTCGTAAGACTGGCCTAGTCCCAAACTGGCGCCGGCGCGGTCGTCCAGGAGCGTTTCGTGGGCGGAGGGCTCTTCTATGAATCTAAGATTGTCGAGATAGATCTTTTCATAATCGCTCTCCACGGAAAAAGTCGTCTCCCCGGCCGGGATCTGCTCCGCGAAGGCGAATCCGACGAGCTCAGCGTCCATATTGGGGGCTTTCAGTTTCAGGAGGTGATCTCTATCGAAGAGGATCTCGATATGCTGCCATTTGCGGTGGAAGAGCGTCCGCACGCCGGGAACGGGCTGCCATTCGGCCTCGTCGCCGAAATAATGTCCGAAGACGAGGGCGGAGATCGTGTTGGTGCCGCTTTCTTCCAGTTTCAGAAAGGGGATACCGCCGAGCTTTACGGTAAGAGCCTTGTCCGCCTCTTCGTCCGGCCAGGTGGCGTAAAAGTCGAAGGCGATCCTCTGCTCGCCGCTTTCCGAGATGGAAACGTACCGGGAGAGAGAAGAGGAGCCCTCCAATAAAAGCGCATTGTCTCCGTAGGCGTGCCAGGCGGAGACCAAGATATCGTTGGTGGAGGAAACGGCCAGATCCTCCGTGATCTTGACGTTTTCGGAGGCGGTCCAGCCGTCCAATCCGTCTGTCTCGAAGGTGAATTTGGAAGTTTCGCCGAATGCGGCGGCGCAGCATAAAAGAGCCAGAAACGCGAAAGTCTTTTTCATAGCGGCATCCTTAACTTTATTTATTACTATTCTAGCAAAAAAAAGAAAAACCCCCGCCGAAGCGAAGGTCTTTATTAATGGCGCCGCAGGATGGACTCGAACCAACAACACCCTGGTTAACAGCCAGGTACTCTGCCATTGAGCTACTGCGGCGCTCAAATTTTTATGGGATAGATTCTACTCTTATTGCCCTCTAAAGTCAAGTTAGAGCTCGTCGTCCAGCGCGTCGCTCTTGGCCATTTTCCTATATTTGGTGGGAGGTTGGCCGACGGTGCGCCTGAAGGCTGTGCTGAAGTGATAGGGATCGTCGAAACCGACTTCCTCCGCTATGAGATGCACGGGAAGGTTCGTCGTTTTCAGCATCATGCAGGCGTGCCGCATCCTCAGCTGGATGAGCCAGTCCCTGGTGTGTATGCCCATGTGCTTTTTAAACAGCCTCGTCAGATGCACGCGGCAGCACCCGGCCACGTTGGCCAGATCGTCCATCGATATGGGCTCCCTGAGGTGTTTCTCAACGTAGGAGACCACGGCCTGGACCTGCGCCGGCACCACGTTCGCTCTTTGGGAGCTTATGACCTTGGCGTAGCGGGCGAGCAGATGGAAGATCTTGTAGCAGGTGGCGGAAGCGTTGATCCTGAAGTCTTTGTTGCGGTCCCTGATCTCGTCCAGCACGTCGAAGAAAAGACGCCTGATCTGCTCGAAATCCTGATCCTTCAGGGATATTTTCGAGATCATGTCAAGCCCGAGCTGATTCAAGCCGGGAGTGAGCAGGCTGTGCCTGAAAGATATCCAGACTTTTTTCCAGCGGCCGGAACCGGTGTTCTGATAAACATGATCCTCGTCGAAGTGGAGCAGGAAAACATCCTTTGGCTCGAGATCATAGGTGTTGCCGTTCACCGTTAGCTCTCCCTTGCCCTCGAGCACCAGCTCGACGGAGAAGAAAGGACAGTTCCTGCGCGACAGCTTGGCTTTCGGGAGCCAGGACGACACGCCGCAGGCGTAAGGATTGATGAGGTAGATCTCATCCTGGGCCATCGGCAGAAAATACATTTCCGGATCGGAAGTCAGATTCGAGACCGCCTGGTTTATGGGAATGATCTCCGGACTGGGAATCTCGTTGAATCCTTTTTTCTGGCGCTGGTACTTTCTCTTGGGAGCGCTTTCAGGGATCTCCTTTTTCGCTCTCCCTCTCTTTTTCGGTTTTTTTACTTCCTCAGGAACGGCTTCCTTTTTTCTCCTACCCATACAAAACTCCTCTCGATTTTGTTACCGAACTAATTATACGAAAACTTTAATTTGGAAACAAGAGAGGAAATAATATTTGAATATAAATAATTAAAAACGAGCGATTTAACAAAAATCGCCCGTTTTGAAAAATTAAGCAATGAATACTTTACTGCCTGATTATCCCGATGGCCTTCTCTATGACCTCTTCCAACTGCCCGTCTTTTTCAAGACCGACCCACAAGGGGAGTCTGACGAGTGTGTCGGAAACTTTTTTCGTCACGGGAAGCTCTTCGTTGAAGCGGCCGAATTTTCTGCCGGCGGGTGAGTCGTGCAGCGGCAGATAATGGAAAACGCAGCCGATGCCGGCTTCTCTCATCTTCGCTATGAAATCGGTCCTTTCTTCCAGCGAATTGAAGAGCAGATAATACATGTGAGCGTTGTGCTTGCAGTATTCGGGAACGATGGGCCTTCTAACGAGACCTTCTTTCTCGAGTCCGGCGAACGCTTCGTGATAAGTCTGCCAGATCTTCAAACGTCTGTCGGTTATTTCATAAGCTTCCTTGATCTGCCCCCAGAGGAAAGCCGCCAAGATCTCGCTCGGCAAATAAGAGGAACCCAGATCTTCCCAGGTGTACTTGTCGACCTGGCCTCTGAAGAAGCGCGCGCGGTTTGTGCCTTTCTCCCTGATTATTTCAGCTTTGCTGATGAGCTCTTCGTCGTTGACGTAGAGGGCGCCGCCTTCGCCGGAAATAATGTTCTTTGTCTCGTGGAAGGAGACCGCGGCCAAATTTCCGAAGGAGCCCAGGGGTTTTCCCTTAAAGGAACTCATGACGCCCTGGGCGTTGTCCTCCACGACCATCAGGTTGTGTTTTTTCGCGATGGCGACAATGGTATCCATCTCGGCGCCGACGCCCGCGTAGTGGACGGGAACGATGGCTCTGGTCTTTTCCGTAATGGCGGCTTCGATCTTCGTCTCGTCCATGTTGAGCGTGTCGGGCCTGATGTCGATGAAGACCGGCACGGCGCCGCGCATGACAAAAGAGCTGACGGTCGTGACGAAAGTGAAGGAGGGGACGATCACTTCGTCGCCGGGCTTGATATCGCAGAGCAGCGCGGACATCTCAAGCGCCGCCGTGCAGGAGTGCGTCAGAAGCGCCGCTTTGGCGCCGGACAATTCCTCCAGCCACTTGTTGCAGAGCTTGGTATATTTTCCGTCGCCGGAGAGATGTCTGGACGCGTGGGCGTCCGCTATCAGGGCGAGCTCGCGCCCCGTCATATACGGTTTGTTGAAGGGGATCTTTAATTGCATATCTATCTCCTTGGATCGATTTCTATTTGTACTGCCAAAGGTAAACACTGGCGGAAGAATCTGACGTTCTCGTGGACCATGTCCAGGAGAAGCACGTTGCAAGATCTTTCAGGCGCTTTGACCGAACACTTCACCCTTATGGTGTCGCCGGGAGGAACGTCCCTGGTAAGCCAGATCCTGTCGTCCTGGATCTCCTTGTGGTCGAAATTCTGCCAGCTCAGGGAAAGCCTGAAGGGGTTATTTCCCTGGCATTCCCAGGTCGTTTTTCCGAGATTGGCGCAGAGCACCGTGATCTCGAAAGGCTCTCCGGCCTTCGCCTTCCGCGCTTTCGGCCTATGGTCGGCAAGGCCGATGGCGGCAGCCGGATCTTCTTCGTCCGGTGCGGGGCAGACCGTCAGCTTGTCGAAACAGAGGGAAAGCGGACGGTTGTCATAGACGCCTTTCGCGACCTGTCCCGGGACCTTCGTTCCGCTCGTCACTACGTTCAGCAGAAGGGGAGCGCCATTGGGCCGCGGTTTGGGAATGACGTTTGCCCTGAAAAGTACGTTCGTGAAAGCCGTGCCGATAGTCGCGCTTCCAACCGGCTGGCCGTCCAGGAAAAAGTCGGCCCGCATCTTTTCGATGGCCCTGACGCGCGCCGCGACGCAGTAGTTCGAGCAGCCCATGAACATGAAGCGGGCCGTGATGTTCGTGCCGACGCACCAGGTCCAGTTCTCCTCGGGACTGACGAATTCGTCGTGCGAGAAGCCTGAGAGCAGATGAGTGTCAGCTTCTTTCGATCCGACGTCCAGAACGCCTTCATAATACAGTGGACCGGACGGCATAAGTTTTGCTGATTCGGGAATGACCTTCGCGGTGGCCGCCGCGACGTCGTGCCAGTTGGTGAACGTTCCCCCGTAGATCAGCTCGTGGCTGCCGATCTGGGAGCGCTCGAAAGCTTCGGGCTTTTTGAGCCTCTTGGCGGTCTGCGACCAGACCACGGCGGACTCGTCCATTTTTTCGTAGGCCGCGCCTTTGCGCATGACCGTCAGGAGATCGAGGCAGGCCTCTCCCTTGTGGTCCAACACGTCGAAATAATATTGCGGCAGAATGTTGTTGCGTGAGCCGGCGTCCGGTTCGCTGATGAGGATCAGAGGAAGATCCTTCCCTGCGGCCCGCTCTTCCAGGAAGGTCACGGCCTCGCGGTTCCCGCTTTCGATCCAGCGCATCTTAAAGAGGGAGCTGAAGCGGAAGAAGGATATCAGAAAGACCAAAAAGAAAACTCCGGCGCTTACGTTGCGCAGCACCGTTTTGCCCTCTAAGACTCTAAGGTTGCCCAAGACGTAGGCCGGGAATTCCAGCCAGACGACCCAGGCGACCGTCCAGATCGGGAACCAGAAAGCCAGATAGCGCTTGTCGAAGAAATGCGCGAAATGAAAGTGGCTCAGGAAAAAGTAGGGGATGACGATCCCGAGGACAAGGAATATTACCGGGAGAATTTTTTCCCTCTTCGCGATCCTGGCGGTTATGGCCAGACCAAGGCTGAGCCAGAGGAAGACCAGGGAGCAGACGCGCAAGGGGAGGGCGTCGTTCCAGAAAAAGAACTGCAGCCTCTGGGAGGCCAGGCCGAGTTTCACCGGCAGCCAGGCGTCCCGGGCGCCGAAAACAAGCCCGGTCTTCTTTGCCAAGGCGGGAGCGCAGAGAGCGAGGCCCGCGATGAAAGCAAGCGTAAGCGCGCCCCAAACAAACCATTTCGCGTTGGCCTTGTTCGGGCGGCGGGCAAGACAGAAGATAAGGAAGTGCACAAGAAAGACCGGCTGAATGAAGACGCTGAACTGGTGCGTGCAGTAAGCGAGAGCGGCGAAGAGCGCCGGCAGCCAGAGTTTCTTCCAATCCTCTTTTTCCAGCGCCTCGAAGTAGAAATAGCACTCCGCGATGACGAGGGTCATCACGAGGGCGTAGAAGCGGATGTAGAGCGTGTAGATTATCTGGTAGGGGCTGAGAGCGTAGACAAGGAGCGCCCCGAAACAGACGAGCGCTCCGAAATATTTCTTCGTGAATTTGAAAAGCAAAAAGAAGCCCAGGAATGATTCGGCGAGGCAGATGAACCTCAAGTAGCTCACGCTCGCGAAAACGCCGCACAGGGAAAGAACGTAGAAGATGTAATGCTGCAGGAAAAAGCCCTGCCCCCTGAAGCCGTAGTAGTGCCAGATCTTCACGGGATCCCAGGTCCTCACTTGCGAGATGATCAGCACCTCATCCTGCGAGAGTCCGTACTTGAAGAAGAGTTTGAACCGCAAAAAGAGAAAGAGCGCCAATGCGGCTGTGAAGACGATAGCCGCGCCGCGCTTCTCAAGGAAACATAGAACTTTTTCCTTCGCTTTCATTAAAGGGAAGTTTTTTTCTTCAGATTGACGAAGTAGATGATGTAGGCCAAAGCGAGGACCGCGGCGATGATGTCAGCTACCAGCCAGTGCAGGTTGAAACCGATCGGGGCGCTCAGTATGAAGGAGGAAGTGACGGTCAGGTAAAAGGCGCCCGGCAGCACCGTGACCCAGATGGACTTGCCCTCCTTGATGCACCAGGCGGTGGCCACAGCCAAAGAGAAGACCACGATCGTCTGGTTGGCCCAGGCGAAGTAGCGCCAGAGAAGCTGGAAGCCGCTGTTGCTTAATTTGGCGACGAAAAGGAGAACGGCGGTCAGAGCGAAGATGGCGGCGCCCAATTTTAGGCGGTTTTCTGGTTTGCTCTGGTCGACGCCAAGCATTTCGCCGGCCATCAGGCGGCAGCTTCGGAGCGCCGTGTCGCCGCTGGTAATGGGCAGGACGATGACGCCTAGGATGACCACTATGTCGATGCCGTTGGAGAAGAGTTTGCCGACAACGTAGACGAGGTCATCGTGGGGGGAAGAGTTGTCGATATTGAAGACCTTGAGAACGTCGTCGATGATCTCGGCCAGCATGTTCGTGGCGTTTTCGGTGGTATTTATGTCGTAGAGCTCGATCACGCCCATGGTGACGGCCGCCCAGATCATGGCGATAAAACCTTCCACGAGCATCATGTTGTAGAATATTTTGCGGCCTTCCCTTTCATGCGTCAAGGTGCGGGAGATGATGGTGGCCTGGGTGGCGTGGAAACCGCTCGCGATGCCGCAGGCGACTGTCACGAAGAAGATGGGGAAGAATTTATTTACCGGGTCTTGTTTCCAACTCCACAAGCTGGAGGGGTCAAGCTCTTTCAGGGGAAGTTTTTCCGCGAAAATGTAAACAAAGAGCAAAATGGCCGTGAAGATGAAGAAGCCCCCGATGAAGGGGTAAACTCTGCCGATGATCTTGTCGATGGGGAGCAGGGTGGCGATGAGATAGTAGCCGAAGATCACACCGTAAACCACCCAAAGATACCAACTGTTGATTTCAGCGCTCTTCTTGAGCACGCCTTTTACGAAGATGTCGCCCGGAGTGTAGACGCAGGTCACGCCGAACAGCAATACCGCCAGGAGGACGAAGATGCCGAAGTAGAAAGCCACGTGTTTGCCGAGGAAGCGTTTCACCAGACTCTCGATCTGCTCGCCGTCATTCCTTGTGGAGATCATGCCGATCATGTAGTCCTGGACCGCGCCTGCCAGGATGCAGCCCAGGGGGATGGTGATGAAGGCCATCGGCCCGAAGAGAATGCCCTGGATGGGTCCCAGTATGGGGCCGGTCCCGGCTATGTTAAGAAGGTGGATAAGCCCGTTGCGCCAGCTTGACATGGGAACGTAGTCCACGCCGTCAGCTTTCGTAACGGCCGGCGTCGGTTTATCGCTGACGCCGAAGAAACGTTCAACGAAGCTGCCGTAAAGACAGCCGCCTACGCCCAAGATCACCAGACCGGTAAGAAACGTCCACATGTCATGCCTTCCTTGTTAAATATTTTTTCCAACTGAAATAGCCTATGAAAGCCAGCGAGAGCAGGCCGGAGATAAGATAGGATTTGTCCCAGCTGAGATTGAATCCGAATTCGGCGTGCAAAATGAAACTTGACACCACGAACAGATAAAAAGCGCCCGGCAGGACCGTGAAAACGATGAGTTTCTTTTGCCGAACCATATAGGCCGTCACGACCGCCAGGGTAAAGACCACGATGATCTGGTTGCTCCAGGCGAAATACCGCCAGATCATTTGGAAGCCGTCCGGCTGGAACTTCACGAAAAGGAGCAGGGAGAGCGAAGCGATCACTATGAATGCGCCCAGCAGGATCTTGCCGAGAAGATTTTCTTTTTTTATTTTCAGCAGCTCGCTCATTATGATGCGCAGGACGCGCATGGTCGTGCCGCCCGTGGTTATGGGCAGAACTATGAATCCGGCCATGACGATGATGCCAAATTTGCTGCCCAGGAGAAATCTTATGATCTCCACCAGCGTCAAGTTGGCGTCTTTGGGGTTGCTGAGCTCAAATTTTGCCGCGACGCCCATGGCGACGGCCGCCCAGATCATGGCGATGAAGCCCTCGACCAGCATCATATTGAAGAAGACCTTGCGGCCGCATCTTTCATGCTTTACGGAACGGGCGATCAAGGTCGCCTGTGTGGAATGGAAGCCCGAGGCTATGCCGCAGGCCACGGTCACGAAAAAGAGGGGGATCATGTTGGCTTCTTTTCCGCGCCAGTTGGCCCAGCTGAGTTCTTCCAGCGGCAGTTTCTTCAGGAAGATCAGGGCGAAGATGATAACGGCCGAAAGGATGAAAAGGCTGCCAATGACGGGATAGACTCTGCCGATCAGCTTGTCTATCGGCATGTAGGTGGCCAAAAGATAATATATGAAGATCACGGCATAAGCTACCCATGTCTGGTAAGTGCCAACATCCGCTTCCTTGTTCAGGAAACTTGTGACCACGATATCGCCGGGGGAGTAGGTGAAAGTGACGACCACCAGCAGCGCCATAAGGCAGATGAAGACGTCGAAGAGCAGCGCTATGTGCCTCCCGAGGTACTTGTTCACGAGATCCTGCATCTGCGCACCGTCCTCCCTGATCGAGATCATGCCGATCATATAGTCGTGCACGGCCCCGGCGAATACGCAGCCTAGGGGAATGGTTATGAAGACTATTGGGCCGAAAATAATGCCCAGGATGGGCCCCAGCACCGGTCCTGTGCCGGCGATGTTGAGAAGATGGACGAGCGCGCATTTCCAGGTCGGCATCGGAACGTATTCCTTGCCGTCGTTTTTTACTATCGCGGGAGTCGGCCTGTCTTCAACGCCGAAAAATCTTTCCATGAAGCGGCCGTAGAGGGCGCCGCCGAAAATAAGTATTCCCAGACCGATGAGAAAAGTCGTCATGGCTTAAATTAGAATTCCTCCCTTACGGAATGGATAGTCTTCTGCGGTGTGCGCGAACGGTCGACGATCAGTTCGGAGATCAGACCCAAGAAGATAGAAATACCGCCGAAAACAAAAAAGGCCAGGGCGGTGATGAAGATCGGGGCGGACGCTATGACCTGATTAAAGCCGCCGAAGAGGTAGAGCAAAAGGGACAGGATGAGACAAAAACCTCCCAGTATTATAGAAAGCACGCCGATGCCGCCGATCAAATGCGCCGGGCGTCTTGAATAGGCGGCCAGGAACGTGACCGTCAGAAGATCCATGAAGCCTCTCACGTAGCGCTCAAAGCCGAACTTCGATTTCCCGTGGATCCTGGCGCGGTGGTTGACGACCAGTTCGCCCACCTTGAAGCCCCTTTCGTGAGCCAGGGCGGGCATGAAGCGGTGGCGTTCGCCGTAGCAGTCTATTTCCTCGGTGCAGGCCTTGGTGTAGCACTTGAAGCCGCAATTGAAGTCGTGGAGTTTGACGCCCGTCATGTGGGAGACGGTCGCGTTGAAGAGTTTGGACGGCAAGCGCTTCTCCAGAGGATCATGGCGCGTCTGTTTCCAGCCCGACACAAGGTCGTAGCCCTGTTTCATCATTTCCAGGAAAGCCGGGATCTCGTGCGGGTCGTCCTGGAGGTCGGCGTCCATCGTGAAGACGTATTTGCCGGATACTCTTTTGAAGCCGGCAGAGAGAGCTTCGGATTTGCCGAAATTGCGCCTGAAGGCCACCCCGTGGACGCGGCCGTCCGATTGCGCCAGATCTTTAATGATCTCCCAGCTTGAGTCCCTGCTGCCGTCGTTGATGAAGAAGATCTCGTAATCGAGGCCCAGTCCGCCCATGACCTCCGTTATCTCGGAATGCAGCTGCCTTATGTCGCCCTCTTCGTTGAAGACGGGAATAACAAAAGAGATATCCATAAAAAACGCGGTTTGGTTTTTAATTGTTTGATAATCTTTAACTTTCTATTATAGCAAAAGAGCCCCGGCTTTTTTTGGGAGACAGGCGCCATCAAAACGAGGCGAATTTTAAAAAAAGCTTGAATCCTGTCCCCAAAGAAAATAAAATGAGACCTGTTTATGGCGCAATCACTGAATTTTGGAAGCCATGAACGAAGATCTCGATTCTGCCAGAAGGCTGCGCTCCGGGGACGAGGAAGCCTGGCGGAAATTCATCAGGGATTACCGCAATCCCTGCTACATTCTGGCTAAGCGTTACCGCTGTCACAATCATTTCGAGGAGTTCTTTTCCGATCTGATCTTCGTGCTTTGGAAAAGCGACCTGGCGGGCTACAGGGGAGAGAAGCCACTGGAGGAGCTCATCATGAGGCGGTTTTCCAACATAGTCAGCACCTATATGCACAAAGCCAAAAGGCGGAGCACGACCCTCATTTACGAGGAGCACGCGGCGGAACCGTCGGCTTCCCTGCTTGCCGAGAAAGAGGAGACCTACGAACTGATGGCCAAGGCCAGGTCGGAGCTTCGCGGCGACGAGAAAAGGATCCTTGAGGAGTATTACTTCAAGGACTTGACGCTCGATGAAATGGCCGCCAAAAGGGGAGTGCACGCCTCTACGATCATGCGGCGCCTGAAGAAGACCCTCGCCAAACTTAAAGCGAGGATAGAAGGTCCTTAATATGGTATAATCCTAATATTATGGTTAACTTGGTGTGTAAAGTTTCGCTGTTCCTTCTGGGCTCGCTCTTCTTGGGGTGGGACGCGGCTCTTTACAGCCGGTTCGCCCCCGGCAACGTCTTCGTCTGGCCGCCTCTCGTCTCCCTTGCGTTCTTGGGCTTCGTTTTTGCCCTGTGGCGGCCTAAGTGGGCTTTTTCCCTTCTGCTTTTCACGGCGCCCTTTTTGGTCGCCATTCCTTTGCTCGCCACCGGAGGCAGCACGCATCCGATGCACGTCTTCGTCCTTCTGGCCGTCCTTTCGGGACTTTGCTGGCACGAGCTCTTTTCGAAGGAGGCTTACGAGCCTTTTCCCGGCCACATAGGATGGACGCTCTGGCTTTTCGTCGCTCTTATCGGCATATTTGCCAGCGTCACCCGCTACGCCCCGGACTGGGTCCTCGGCAACAAGGCTTTTTTCTCGCAGATAGTCAACGACAAGGAATGGACCAGGGAAAAGGCGCTGATATACATCACCTTCAACGCCACCCAGTTGATCGCCGGATTGATGCTGATCCCCTTCGCCCACCGTCTGGCGAACCTTGAGGAGAGGGCGGGAAGGAACATATTGAAGTTCTATTTCAGGATGTGGCTGTTTTTCGCCGCTGGCTGCACCATAGCCCTCGCGGCGGCTTTTTTCCAACGCTATTTTTCCATCGAGTTCTGCGCCAACCGCTCCTTCTATTGGGTAAGGATGGGAAGAGTGAACGGGACCTGCCAGGATCCCAACGCTCTCGGAGTGGTTTTGGGATTGGCTTTTTCTTTCGGTCTGGCTTTTCTTGCCTCCTGGAAAAAGGAGAAAGGCTACGTTTGGCCCGCGCTCCTTCTGGTCTGGCTCGTTCTCTGCGTTTTCGGCATCAATTTTTCCGGTTCCCGCAGCGGTTTCCTCGCGATCGTGGTCGCAATTTTCCTTTTCGCGGTCGGCTTTTTCATCAACACCAAGACCGTCCTCAGGGCGCGGCCGCTCGTCAGGGTCGCGATCGTCGCGCTCGCTCTCATAGTTTTGGCGAGCGGCGCGGGGATGTACAGCATGTTCCTTGTTAAGAAGGCCGACACGATCCTGACGGGGACGACGAAAAGCCCGGCCTTGCAGAGAAGGCTGAAAAAGGACATCCGCAGCATAAGGAATTCCGGCAGCATACTGAGGATCTTCAACGACGGCAGGCGCCAGCTATACCCGAGGTACGCCCAGCTGACCGCGGAGAGGACCTGGCCGTCCGGCGTGGGCATCGGCAGCTTCGTCGTGGAGCTTCCCAATTTCGCCAAGTACGAGGAGGAGAATCTGAGGGCCCCGGACAACGCCTGTAACTTTTATCTGCAAGTCAAGGCGGAGAGCGGCCTTTTCGGAATGATCGGCCTTTTGCTTTTCATGGGCGGCGTATTCCTTTCTTTCGCCGCGGCCTGGCTGAAGCTGCGGGGCGAGGAAGAGGAGCTTGCCAAGCTCTGGACTGTTTTCCTGCCGCTTCCCGTTTTCGCGACGCTCCTTTTCCTCGGCGTGCACCAGGAAGTGATGGAAGTGAACGTCTCCTGGCATATTCTCCTGGGCTTTTCTCTTGCTTATCTCGGTTCCCGGTCACGCTCCTTCATAAGGCTTCACAACGAGGCCAGGATGATGGCTTTCATAGGCGTCCTGCTCTTGTCCGGCGCCTCTTTCCTGTATTATCGCGAACTGAACTCTAAAGACCTCAACAGCGAGCGGAGAAGGGCTTCCATCGGCGCCGTCGGCGAGGAGGGATTCTTCGCCTGGGAAAACTGGCACGCCCAATCCAGGCCCTGGAGATGGTGCGGCAAGAACGGCGTCTTGTGCGTCAAGAAAATGAACAACTACGCTTCCTTCGAACTGATCAGCAATTTCCCGAAACTTACGGAGGATCCGCAGAAGGTCACCGTCTTTGTCAACGGCGAAGCCTTGACGAACGTTATGCTTTCAGCTCCCGGAGAAGCCTGCAAGGTGACGGTGCCTGTCGGATATGCCCTGCCTTTCGACTCGGTGGCCGACCAGTGCGTGACTTTCCGCCTCGCGTGCGAGAAGACCTGGAGCCCCTGCGACTACGGCGTACCGGGGGACGAGAGGACTCTGGGCGTAGCCATGAGCAATATCCGCTGGCACAAAGAAAAAGACCCGGAAGGCGGTTTTTACAACAAGGAGACCGATCCCAGGGGCGTAGTCTTCTCCTGGACGAAGGCACAGGCCCATTTCGAGTATTTGGGTAACCGCCGCGACTTCAGGCTGAAACTGAGGGCGGGCAATCCTTTCCTGCGCTATTATCCTCTGTCAGCGGCGATCTACGTAAACGGCCATTATCTTGACACTGTGGTTTTGGCCGACAAACTGTGGCGCTCTTTTGAGTATGACATACCGGATGACATTCCTTTGAGAAAGACCAACCTGGTGGAACTGATAGCCTCCAGGCAATGGATGCCGAGGCACTATGGTTTCGCGGACGACCGGGAGCTTGGCGTGGCAGTTGCGCTCGATTCCTGGCAGCCGGCCGTCACCAATGTTCTAAGTGAGGCGGCGGAATGATGATCTACGGGCCGAGGGAAACAGAACAGGCTGCCAAGATCGGGGAAGCCATGAAGTTCAGGGGCGTGACTATCAGCACCGCTGAGTCCTGCACCGGCGGAGGCCTTTCCGCCTGCTTCGTCTCCGTTCCCGGCAGCTCCTCCTGGTTCAAGGGTTCGGCGGTAGCTTACCAGAACGAGATCAAAACGGGCCTTCTGGGAGTGAGCGAGGAGATCCTTTCCGAGAAAGGCGCCGTAAGCAAGGAATGCGCGGCCGCCATGGCCGAAGGGGCAAGGAGAATTTTCGACACGGATCTTGCTGTCTCTATAACCGGCATCGCCGGCCCGGACGGCGACGGTTCTGACAATCCCGTCGGGACCGTCTGGATCGGAATTGCGCTGTCTTACGAGACGAAGACGAAATGCTTCCACTTCAAGGGCAGCAGGGAAGACATCAGGCATTTGACGAT
The DNA here is from genome assembly GCA_017650925.1 of bacterium. Lineage (GTDB taxonomy): Bacteria > Auribacterota > UBA3054 > UBA3054 > UBA3054 > UBA3054. The sequence goes on along the minus strand of JAGCDY010000074.1, from coordinate 29,998 downwards.
CATGGAGGCGCTTTCCATGATCTGGGAAGAAATTATTTAAAAAACACCAGGAGATAAATTATGGCAACAGCTGAAAAAAATGAAAAACTGAAGGCCTTGGAAGCTGCCATCGGACAGATCGAGAAGCAGTTCGGCCAGGGGTCGATCATGCGCCTCGGGGAAAACCATGTGGCTAACATTCCCGTCATTCCGACGGGCGCCCTGACGCTGGATCTGGCTCTTGGCGTGGGCGGCATTCCGAGGAGCAGGATCACGGAAGTCTACGGCCCCGAATCAAGCGGCAAGACAACTCTGGCTTTGAGCGTGGTGGCCAACGCCCAGAAGATGGGCGGCGTGGCTGCTTACATCGACGCCGAGCACGCGGTCGATCCCGGTTACGCCAGGCGTATAGGCGTCGACCTGGACAGCCTCCTCATTTCCCAGCCTGACTGCGGAGAGGACGCGCTTTCCATCGCCGAGACTCTCGTTCGCTCGAACGCCGTGGACGTCGTCGTCATCGACTCCGTGGCCGCTCTTGTCCCCAAGGCTGAGATCCAGGGCGAGATCGGTGACTCCTTCGTCGGACTGCAGGCGAGACTGATGTCGCAGGCTCTGAGGAAACTCACTTCCATAATCGGCCGCTCCCGCTGCGCCTGCATCTTCATCAACCAGATCAGGGAGAAGATCGGCGTGATGTTCGGCAACCCCGAAACGACGACCGGCGGCCGCGCGCTGAAGTTCTACTCCTCCTGCCGACTCGACATCCGCAGGATGAGTACCTTGAAAGACAACGAAGGAAACTCCAACGGCATCCGCGCCAAAGTTAAAGTCGTGAAGAACAAAGTGGCCGCGCCCTTCCAGGAAGCCGAGTTCGACATCATGTACGACGAAGGCATCTCCTACGAGGGAACGCTCGTCGACGTCGCCACCGCTATGGACATCATCCAGAAGCGCGGCGCCTGGTTCTCCTTCGGCGACCAGCGCCTGGCCCAGGGCCGCGACGCCTGCAAGGAATACCTTAAGAACGATCCCGATTTTGCCAAGAAAGTGGAAGGCATGATCAGGGAGAAGTACGGTCTCCTCAAAGGCGACCTGCCCGAGAAAGAAGAGACCAAGGAAAGCAAAAAGGAAAAATGAGTCCAAATAAGGACGCCGTGCGGCTGGGAGCTGAGCTCCTGGCAGTGCGCGACTATTCCGAAAAGGAAATGACCGAAAGACTGACGCGCCGCGGCTACTCTCCTGATGAGAGCCGCGCCGCGGCCGCGCGCCTGGTCGAACTTGGGCTTATCAAGATAGCCGGCAACGACCGCGAGGCGCTGAGGACGGCGGCTAGGGAATACCTCCTGAAAAAAGGGAAAGAGCTGAAACCGTCGACGCTTTCATCGCTTGCGGCTTTTCTTGCGCGAAAAGGCTTCGACGAGGATCTCATAGAAGAGTATCTCTGCGAAGCCGCGGAAGTGATGAGGGATCCGGAGCGGGAATGAAGATCATTTCGAACATCATCGATCTCGGAGGCGTCTGGCAGGCCAATATGGACGGCGAAAAATTCGCGGTGAGGGTTCCCGGCGCGGTCGAGAGATTTACGGAAAGAAAAGACTTCGGCGGCTTCTTCACGCTGAAAAAAACTTTTTCCCTTAAGAAGCGTTTCAAATTTTACCTTCTGCGCTGCAAGGCCGTCAGCTACTTTTGCGAGATCACACTCAACGGAAGGAAGGTCGGCGCCCATGAAGGTTTGTGGAATGAATTTTCTTTCGACGTCACGCGCTTCCTAGTTGACGGCGAGAACGAGCTTGTTTTCAAAATCGCCAAGCCAGGCTATTACGACGGCGACCCGTATCCTCTGAGAAAAGTGCTCTCCGGTTTCGTGCCGGACGTCTGCTGCACATTCGGCGGGATCTGGGACGATATAACCTTGGAGGGCTATGACGAAGCGCTTCTTAACCGCTGTTACGCCGACAACTGTTCGCTGAAACTCGAACTGGAAATAAAAAAAGAAGGCGTCTATTACCTGGAAGGGAAGATAAAAGGACTCAGGGAAATAAGAGGGAAGTGGGAGCTGAAAAAAGGCACTAGAGAGATAGTGGTCCCGCTGAATTCCGGCCGGATGGAGAAATGGTCTCCCGAAAACCCCAAACGCTATGAGATAAGTTTCAAAATAAAAGGCGCCAAAGACCGCTTGGAAGGCAAGACCTTTTGGGCGCGCCGGGAGATCTGCTGCAAGGACAATGCGCTGCTCCTCAACGGGGATCCTATCTATTGGCGGGGGATCCTTCACTGGGGCTTCTACGACGAAATTATCGCGCCGAATCCTGTTGAGGACGCCATCCGCGCCGAAGTGAGGGCTCTCAAAAAAATGGGCTTCAACGCCGTAAAGCACTGCCTCTACATCCCGCGCAAAAAATACCTCGACATCTGCGACGAAGAGGGGATGCTCTGCTGGATAGAGTTTCCTTTGTGGCTTCCCGAAGCGAGTCCCGAATTGGAGAGCAGGATCAGAAGAGAGTACGACGCCATTGGCGGGGAACTCTTGGGACACCCCTGCGTCGCCCTTCTGACTTTGGGCTGCGAGATGAATTCCGTTGTCAAAGCGGACATCCTGAAGGAGACGTATCTCAAACTGAAAAAGAAGCTCGGCGTTCCCGTAAAAGACAATTCCGGTTCCGGCGAATGCTACGGCGGATTGAAAGTATCCTACGGCGATTTCTTCGACTATCATTTCTACGGGGAACTCCAGAACATGGAGGACCTAATCGATCATTTCACGCCGTCGTACCGCGCCGGGAAACCCTGGCTCTTCGGCGAATACTGCGACAGCGATACCTTAAGGAACCTGAAAAAAGTCAGGGAGGGGAAAAAGGCGTCTTCCCTCTGGTGGGAAAGCGGGAACGTTAAAAGCAATCCCATAAAAAAACTGAAACCTGATTTCTATCTCGACACCTTCGAGAAGGTGTTTAAAGATTTAAGGAAAGACTTTGAAAAATTAAGGGCGGCCTCGGCAGACCATGCCCTGACACACCGCAAAGTGACCGTGGAAGAGACGCGGAGCTACAGGGAGATCTCGGGCTACGACATAACCGCGATAAGGGATGTTCCGATCGCGACCAGCGGACTCTTCGACGACTTGGGCAACATGAAATTCCCGCCCGAGGAATTCATCCGTTTCAACAGCGACGTGGTGCTTTTGCCCGCTTGGGATCTGAGAAGGACCTGGATCTGCGGCGACCGCGTCTGCCCGAAAGACCGCTACAGCTTCTGGAGCGGCGCTCCCTACGATCTGCACATCCTTCTCTCCAATTACTCCGGGTCCGATCTTCAAGGGGAGACCCTGCGGCTGGAACTGCGCGACGATAACGAAAAGCTGATCCTGTGGGAGGAGCGCCTGCTGCCGAAAGTAGAAAGAGGCGAAATAAAGGAAGTCTGTTATTTCAACGCGATCCTTCCGGAAGTGTCCGCCCCTGCCAACCTGAAACTGACGGCCAGTCTTGGGAATTACAGCAATTTCTGGCCGATCTTCGTTTATCCCAAACCGAAAACAGGAAGCGAAAACTTTCTGCTCAGAGACCACACCAGCGTTTTCAGGGGAATGAAAGGCGTGAAGGAAGGGGCGAAGATCATCGTAACGGACCAGCTTGACGAGTTTGTCAGGAAATTCCTCCGCGAGGGAGGGAAGGTTTTCCTTATGCAGGGGAGCGATCCCGCTTTCCCGACGGAGGAGGTCTCTTTCTGGCGCGAGAGTTTCCCCGTGAGTTATCCGCATCCCATTTTTTCCGGGCTTAAGCGCTCCGGCTTCACGGAGGACCTCAGATACTTCTCAGTCGCCCCGGAAAGGGCCATATGCGCAAAAGAGGTATCAGATACGGGCTTCTCCATGAAACACCCCGTATTGAGGCGCTGCGACGCTAGAAACTGGAAAGCTGCGGAGTACCTGGCGGAATATTCCTACGGGAAGGGAACGCTCATCGCTACGACGCTCAAACTTTCCGGAGGAAGAGGCAGGGAAGCCTCGGGATTCCCGAACAATGTCTTCGGGACGTACCTTTTTGATAAGATAATAAGATACCTGACCAATAAATCAAAATAAAGCAAGTTTATGGCGGAATTAAAGATTGAAAAAGGCTCGTTTTTCCTCGACGGAAAGGAGATCTTCCTTACCTCCGCGGAAGTCCATTATTTCAGGACACCGAGGGAAAACTGGGAAAAAGTTCTGAATAGCGTGAAGGAAGCCGGCTGCAACGCCGTCTCCTTCTACACCCCCTGGCTCGTGCACGAACCGGAGGAAGGCCGTTTCGACTTCACCGGGCTTTATCATCCCTGCAACGATCTCGTGGCTTTCCTGGAACTGGTGAAAAAGAGCGGGCTTCTCTGCTACTGGCGACCGGGCCCCTATATTTACGCCGAGGCCACAGACCTCGGGATCCCGAAATGGTTCACCAAGAAGAATCCCCAGAGCGTGGTCATGCGCTATGAGGACGGGGAATACATTCCCAGCTCGGCCGTCAACGCCGTCGCGCACATGAACGCGGATTTTCTCGCCGCCGTCGAGAAATGGTACGCGGCCGTATCGGAAGTCATCAAGCCTTACCAGGCGCCCAATGGCTTCGTCGTCATGACGCAGCTTTGCAACGAAGTGCCCGGCGACGACTTCAGCGACGAAAATCCCGTCAACCTGGGCCTCGAGAAAAAGGACGGCATTTGGCCGACCTACCTCAGGGAAAAATACGGAACGCTTGAAAAGATCAACAATGTCTACGGCTGCAGCTTCGGCGATTTCTCGAGGATCCCTCCCTATATGCTCGAGCAGGCGAACAAGACCCTCTACGAGATCGAGCGCAGGGAATACTACTACGGCTGCTATTATCCGAAGTATTTCCAGAAGCTGAGGGACATTCTGGAAGGTTGCGGCATAACGACGCCCATGACGCACAACGCTTATTGTCCGCGCGCGCTTTCATTGCATATCAAAAACAAGGAGCTGAACCCCTGGCTCAATATCGGAGTGGACTGCTACTACTCCATGAGCGGTAATCTGAATCTTACCAGCGGCACATATTTCTGCGAGTACGGCCCCGAGTATCTCAAAAGCATCTTGAACAGCACCCCCTGGGTGATAGAGCAGGAGAGCGGATATTGGTTCGACTTTCCCAGAGTCTACGCCCCCGAGCTTTTCATCTGGAACGTTTGGGCGGCCGCGGGCGGCTACAAGGGTCTCAACATGTATCTCTGGGGCTCCGGCAGCAACAGGCAGGGGCTGGGCTTCTACGGGACCGACCACAACTGGCAGGCTCCGGTTGATCAGAACGGAACGAGAAGGCCTTCCTTCGATGCGATCAAGCGCTCCTTTTCCGAAATAGAAAAGCACGCGGATGATTTCCGCTCCGCTGCCGTCTATGACATCGCCCTGGGCGTGAAGAGGGAGCCAGTGGTCAGCATCAAGCCTGTCGGCCCGGCCACCACGGAAGTTTTCTACGCCCTAAGGTCGCAGGGCTTTTTGCCTAAACTCGTCGATTTCGAAAACGAGACTCTGGAAGAACTTCTGAAACATCCCGTCCTGGTCGTCGTGAACGACCGCTGGATGTCAAGGGAAGTCCAGGAGAAACTGGCCGCCTACGTGGAAGCCGGCGGCAACCTGCTGCTTATTGGCTCGCTGCCGACCAAGGACGAAACGGACCATTACTGCCATGTTCTGGCGGACGAATTGGGAGTTCTCGGCGGAACCTTCCCCAAAAAGAGCGTGGACCAGGAGAAGGTCCTTTATGAAGGCCAGGAATACTATCTTGGCAAGACGATCCAAAATATCGACATCGACAAGAAGGGCGAGACCTTGGGACGCACGGAAGCCGGACGCCCGGCTATCGTCTCCGTCAGGAAGGGGACCGGCACGGCCCAGATCTTCCCCGTGATGCTGGCCAATCATTTCAAGAGCCAGGCCGTTCTGATAAAGAAGCTGATCGCCCGTTTGGGCAAGAAGCCCACGGTGGAAGGCCAGGATCTTTTGAGAGTGATACCGAAAGCAAACGGCAAGGCGTTCGTTTTGAACATCCATCCCGTTTCGGTCGCCGAGAACCTCACGATAGGATCCGCCGCTATCGAATGCGAGCTGGAGCCTTACTCCTACACTATCGTAGACTGGAAGTAATTCTGGTTTGTCTCGGACGAAAAGTCATGTTCCCTTGGCAAACAGGCTTCGCTAAGTTTGCTTACGGGAGCATGACTTTTTTCGTCCTCGACAAAGCGTAAGCTTCACTTCCTGCGGAGTAGAAAGGCCGCGGCGGCAAGAAGCGCAGCGAGTAAGCCTGGCTCCGGAAGTCCGTAGGCGAAAGGCGCGGTGTAAAGCGTCACGTACGTTCCGCCCGCCTGAGGCTCCAGATTTTTTCCGTAGACGCCGCAGACGTACTGTCCCTTGCCGTACTGTTCCTGATCAAGAGTTGAGCCTGTCTCGCCCTCAAGCTCAGTCAATTCGCCACTCTCAGCGTCCTGCTTGTACCATTGGTACGATATCGGCGTGCCGTAGGTCTCCACGGTCAGCGGGCCGCTTATAGCGCGGGACCTTGTTTGGGCCTGTTCCACCCAGGCGCCCAAAAGCTTTTGGTTCGGGTTGAAAATATTGTTCCAGTTTCCCGCTCTCGAGCTCATCCTGCTTTTGATGGTCGCCACGTCTGATTGGGAATCGCTGCCCCAGCGGAAATAATTCAATTGATGCGCGGCCTGGAGCTTGTCGCCCAGAGCGGAAAGGTCGTTGGAATTCAGCCGCGCGACTCTTGATTGGAAACCATAAGGATCCGTTTGCAATTCGTACAGGGCCTTTATGAAATCAGCCTTGGAAAAGAATTGCGGCAGATAGTTCATGGGATTGGAATTGGAGGCGTAGATATGGCTGGAATTGATCTGGGCGAAATCGTAATCCCAGATGGGCTCGGCTATGAGTTTGCCCCTTAATTCACCGCTTACGGAATCGGCGTCGATGTAGAAGAAGGTGGAGAGGATGCAGAAATCCGAGTTGTACATGAAGCCGTCCACCATCACGTGCTTGGCCATGCTCTCTACGTCCAGATATTCGGAATAATGTTTGCCAAGCGAGTTGAAACCTTTTTCCCCGAAGAGGGCGTCTTCAAATTCCTGGACGAAGATTGCGATCCTCCGGACCTGTTCCTTCGTTGCGACTTCGGGGATCTTCAGGGTGAAGATCTGGCCGCGCCTGGTGATGAAGAAGACGTGCTCATCCTGCATGTATTGGCCGTAGCAGGCGTTCATCTCGATGACCGCGCCGCCTTCCTTCCCGGCTTTCAGGCGGGAACCTGTGGCGTATTGGTAAGCCTGGATCCCGGCCTTGAGCGCGGGATCATCATCGTCGTTCTCGCTCGTGATCGTCTCCGTGGGGGAGGGGACGTTCCAGCTGGAGGCTGAGACGGGCTCGCCGTCGTCGGGATCGCCCGCGGCGCCTTTGACGCCCTTGATGCCGTTTCGCTGAACGACTCTTGTGGTGGACTCCTCGTCCTCAAAACTGTATTTCGGCTCGTTGATGTTGATCCTGTCGGGATCGATGGTCACGCGTTCTTTTATCATGTAGAAGCCGCGGTACGAACCGTTGACGTAAAGGTCAACAAATTCAGAGTCAGGATTGAAGCCCATGCCCATGGCGTCTCCCAGCTCGTGGGCCGCGTATTCCTTGAGCCCGCTGCGGTCCTTGTTGTTTTGAAGGTTCAGGGAGAGCAGGGCGAATTTTTTGCTTTTGGGGGCGGAGGATATGAGGGCGTATTTCGATTCCAGGTTGATCTTGTAGGGCTTCTTGTCGCCGGAATAAGTCCAGGTGGCGTTGCCGCGGCCGGCGAACTTTTTGACAGGGAGAAGCTCGGAGGAAGTTCCGTCAGGCTCGATCTTCAGGGCGACGGCGGCGGCTTCGTTTTTCTTGTTCCTGTGTATGAAAGCCAGATCGGCGTCTATAAGGTTCACGAAAAGCGAAGGAATGTTTGCGCTTTTTGCGATATAGAAATTCGTCACCAGGCCGAAGGTGAATTCCACGCTAAGGGGATACCTTTCCCCGGGACGCATGTCAGCGCCGAAAATGGTCCGCATATCCAGAGTGTCTTCGCCCACGGTCAGGCTGGCTCCCTCTTCGGTCCCTCTCAAAACGGTGCCCTCCGGGAAGGAAAATTCGCCGAGGTCTTCGAAGCCGATGTGGGAGGGGAAATACATGGCTCCCTCTTCAAGCAATATCTTGGTGTCACCGGAACCGTAGTGAAAATCAAGGGCGTCGCAGTCAAGCTTGCCGCTGCCGTAGGCGTAGAGCGTTGTTTGGCTGACGCTGTCGTACATGCCTGGCTTTCCCGCCGTATAGTCGAAGACCGGGACGAGGTCCCTTTTGACGTCTCCGTCTATTATGATCTTGAAATCGTAGACTCTAATTCCGTAGCAGGTGTAGGCGGAGCTTGAGTTGATGGTGAAGATCTGGCATTCGCTGCTGTTGATGCCCTTGGCGTTGCCGGTAACGGAATCTAGGAGCGCGCCTGCCTCGGAGAAGACTTCCAGCAGGGTGGTGGTCTTGTTCTGGGTCATGTGCAGGCGGTATTTGACGCCTAATTCGGCTGTAAGGACGGTGGGGTTCCAGATCTCGAAATGATTGTTGGTGGTCACGCCGAAATAGTTCTTGGGACCGGCGCCGTCAAAACCCATCAGGCGTCTTTTCGAATAGTAGAGAGAGGTGACTTCCAGAAGACAGTCAAGCTCGACCGTCGTCGCGCCGGATTGGGTTATGCCCGTGGGGATGTATCCGCCCCTGGTCTCGATCCAGTTTGCGGGAGCAAGGCCATTGGGTAGCTCGCATCTGGCGCCAAGGGCGCAGCAGGCGAGGAAAAGGACGGATATTATGATCTTTTGGGTTTCCATGCGGCTTTTACGGCGATATCTCTTGTCTAAAATTTTATTTCTTTTAAGGGGAAAAAGCAAATTGTCAAACAAAAAGCCCCCGGTTTGAGCCGGGGGCATTTTTGCAGAGCGATCACTTTCTGCGAAGCAAAAAAGCCGCCGCGGCAAGGAGCATTCCGATCATTCCGGGCTCCGGAGCGCCGAAAACAAAGGGAGCGGTGTAGAGCGTCACGTTCTGACCGCCGGCCTGGGGCTCCAGGTTGACGCCGCTGATGGCGCAGACGTATTCGCCTTTGCCGTAATAGGTGGGATCTATGGTCGCTTCCGTCTCGCCCTCGATGGCTTTCAGGGAGTTGTCTTCCTCATCAAGCTTGTACCACTGGTATTCGCCGGCGGTGCCGTAATTGAAGACGGAAATGTCAGCGGATTCGGAAGCGTTGAAGGAGAAGAAGGAATACTGGGGAGCGGGGGCTTCGTCCACCCAGGCGCCCAGGAGCTGTGTATCCGGTTTCCAGAGGCTGTTCCAGCTGGCCTCTCTGGTCCTCATGCTGTTCCTGAGGACTTCGCTGTCGAATACGGAGTCGCTGCCCCATCTGAGGAAATTCAGTTTGTAGGTGGGCATAAGCTTAGCGGCCAGATCGTCCAGTTCGCCGCCGTTCAGTTCGGCGATTCTCTTAGTGAAGCCGTTCTCGTCTTTCTGGATCTCATAGAGAGCCTTGACGAAGTCCGCCTTGCCGAAGAAGTGGGGAACGTAGCACATCCTGCTTTGGCTGTTGACGTAGACATGGTTGGAATTGACCTGGGCGAAATCGTAGTCCCAGACCGGCTCAGCTTTAAGCTTTCCGATATATTCGCCGGTAGTGGGATCGGCGTCGATGTAGAAGTAAGTGCTGATGATGCAGAAGTCGGAGTTGGCCATGAAGCCGTCCAGAGCCACATGCTTGGCCATGCTCGCGACGTCGATGTATTTCGAATAGTGTTTGCCCTTGGCGTTGAAGCCGGTCTCGCTGAAGAGGGCGTCCTCCATTTCCTGCACGAAGATCGCGATCCTCTGGACCTGCCCCTTGGTGCCGCACTCGGAGGTCTTCAGGTTGAATATCTGGCCTCTCCTGGTGATGAAAAAGCTGGGCTCGTCATATAAGTAGGCGGAATAGCAGACGTTCATTTCGATGATCACGCCGCCGTCCTTGCCGCCCTGGAGCTGTGAGCCGGTGGCGTACTGGTAAGCCTGGATGCCGGCTTTCAAAGCGGGGTCTTCATCGTCGTTCTCGCTTAAGATGGTCTCGGTGGCTGCCGGAACGTTCCAGCTGGAGACTTTGAATGGCTCCTCGTCGCCCTCGTCGCCGGAAGCTCCGTCAACGCCCTTGATGCCGCTTTGCTGCACCACTCTCGTGGTGGAAGTTTCGTCCTCATAGAGGAATTTCGGTTCATGGATGTTGATCCTGTCGGACCCGATGGTTATGCGTTCCTTGATGACATAGATGCCGCGGTAGGAACCGTTGACGTAGAGGTCGACGAATTCCATGCCAGGGACAAAGCTCATGTCCATAGACTCGGCCAGCTCATGGGCGACGAATTCCTTGAGACAGCTGCGGTCTTTCCTGTCCTGGAGGTTAAGGGAGAGCAGGGCGAATTTTTTGTTGGGGCTTTTGGAAGCGATTAAATTGTATTTCTCGGCCAGATTGATCTTATAGGGTTTTTTGTCGCCGGAATAAGTCCAGCTCGTGTTGCCGCGGCCCGCGAACTTCTTGACCTCGAGAAGCGGGGATGCGGTGCCGTCGGGGGCGATCTTCAGCGCCGCGCCGGAAGCCTGGTTGGCTTTGCTCTTGTTGATCATCTCAACGCTTGTGGCGTCGAGGTTGACGAAGAGGGCGGGGATGTTGGCGCTCTTGGCGAGGAAGAAACTCGTCGCGGCGCCGGAGGGGAAGCTGACAGTCACAGGATACCTTTCGCCGGCTTCCATGTCGTCGCCGAAAAGCACGCGCATGTCAAGGGCGTCCGTGCCCACGGTCAGGCTTTCGCCGGTGGTGCCGGAAAGAACGGTGCCGGCGGGGAAGCGGAGAGCGTCGAGGTTGGAGTAGTCGGCGTAGGAGGGGAGGTAGAGGGTGTCGCCGTCAGGGCAGACCTTGCTTTCGCCTTCGCCGTAAGAAAAGTCCATGGCGTCACAGATCAGTTTGCCTTCGTTGCTGGCGTAAAAGGTCTCGCCGCTCACGCTGTCATACATTCCGGCCTTGTGGGATTCTATGTCCATGACAGGGGAGAAATCCCTTTTCAGCTCGCCGTCAAGAAGGATCTTGAAGTTGTAGAGCCTGACGTCGTAGCAGTGGTAGTTCGGATTGGAGGCGATGATGAAGAGCTGGCATTCGCTATTGTTGATGCCGTTGGCGTTGCAGACCATCTTCTCCAGAAGAACTTCGTTCTCGGGATTTTCGTTATAACTATATATATCGAGCACGGCGACCACGCGGTCCTGTGTGAGATGCAAATGGTATTTGACGTTCGCCTCGGCTTCCGTTTGGGAAACATTCCAGAGGTCGAACTTGTTGTCGGGGCTGATGCCCACGTAGTTCTTCGGGCCGGCGCCGTTGAAACCCATAAGGCGCCGCTTGGGATAATTGAGGGTGGTGAACTCTAAAACGCAGTCAAGTTCGGAAAGGGAAGAGCCGTACTGATTGATGCCGGTGTTGATGTAGCCGCCTTTGGATTCGATCCAGTTGGCTGAGACGAGATTGGAGGGGAGTTCGGAGCGAACAGAGAGGGCGCTAAGGCCCAGAAAGAGAATTGTTTTGAGTACTGATTTCATTAGGATTTTTCCCAAATTGTTAAAACCAGCGTCCAATTATACTATAAGTAGCCATCGAAAATCAAGCCCATCACATAATCCAAAAATTTAGGGATCGGGCGATTGGCATTTATCTTAGCTGAAATCAGTAAGATGTCCCAGAACCCTAAGGCCGGCCGTAAAGAGGAATTTTATGTCGGAAAACGAGCGAATGCCGATAATTTTGCGCCATATGAAGGCGGGGCTCATGAAGGAGCGGTAGATCTCTCTTGTGAGGCGCATGATCTCTTTTTCATCAAGCGGGGACTTCATGACGGGACGCCTCATGTCGTAGTCCTCGTAGTTCTCCGTAATGAGCCAGCCCTTTTCTTTGCATTCCCTGTGCAGGGGAGTGCCGGGATAGGGGATGCAGACGGTGGCCTGCAGGGTGTCGATGTATCCCAGCTTGAAAAGCTTTTTCGCGAAGGCGACGGTCCTTTCGGCGTCTTCCTTGGTTTCCCAGGGATATCCGAGCATCACCGTCACGTGAGGCATCAATCCGGCCTCCTTGCATTCCTTGGCGCCTTTTTCTATCTGCTCCAAGGTTATGCCTTTCTTTATGCGGTCGAGCGTCGTTTGGTTTCCGCTCTCCAAACCGAAGAGGACGAAGCGGAAATTCGCTTGCTTCATCAGTTCGTAGCCTTCCTTGTCCATGCCGTCGAAGCGCATGTTGCAGCCAAAGACCGCCTTTTTGTTGTAGCCGCTCTCTATGAGGAGACGGCAGAATTTTTTCATCCTGTCCCCGGCGAACATGCTGCCCGCGTCGTCGAAGATCTCCTTTACGTGATAGGTGTCTATTAGGTATTTTACTTCCGCGAAAAGCCTTTCCGGGGTGAAGCTGCGGTAGCTTCCGCAGGGGTTAAGCGTGTTGTCCCAGACGCAGAAGGTGCACTTTCCCCACCAGCAGTCGCGCCCGGAGTAGACGTAAGTGCCGGGGGTGAATTTGAAGTTGCCGTTCTCGTAGGCGTAGAGCTTCCATTTGGTCAGGTCGCGGTCGATGAAGGGGAGGGTATTGAGATCGTGGTTCAAAATGGGCTTCCCGGTGAAGAAAACGCCTCCTATGTTTTCCGCGTTTTCAACCTTTATCCTTTTTGTCTTCTCGCTTACGTAGAAGCCGGGAGGAAGGGGCGTTCCTTTTTCCAGATGATTCGCGAGGTCAAGCAGCAGAAAATCGTAGTCGCCGCCGGATATTACGACGTCGACCTTTGAATTGGAAAAAGATTCCATTGGCTCCGCCGTGACGTGGTCGCCGACCAGGACGAAGAGCGCTTCGGGAAGCTTGTCTTTCAGGGAATCGATCAGCTTCCAGTGCTTCGCTATGACGGGGCATTTGGATTCGAAGACCACGACGTCGGGCGAGGCTTTGATAAGCTCACGTTCCCATTCCTCGTAAGTTTTTTTCTCCGCTATTCCGTCCCGCCAGAAGACTTCGTGGCCGGCTTCTTTCAAAAGGCTGGCCGCGTAAGCCGGGACCATCGGGTAAATGTAGGTCGGCTTGTTGAAGTACTGGAACTGCCTGTTCTGTCCGAGAAGGGGAACGCCCTTTTCGCTGGGAAGGGGAGGATAGCTTATGGAGATCTTCATTTATCAGAAGTCGAACTCGAATGAGGAGCGGTTCTTCGTCCACCAGGCCTTGGCGTCGTCGTAAGTCTCGAACTCCTCGTCCGTGATGAACTCAAGGGCTTCTTTGCTCGCTTCCCTGACGTCCTCGTAGTTGCTGAGAAGTCCGTCGTAGATGAGAATGTCGACGGCGCCCTTGTCCCTGATGTCCTCGATGCACATCAGCGCGCCTTCCCTGATGGTCGGGCTGGAGTCGGAAATGGCCGTCTTGATGGTCGGGAGCGCCGCGGGGTTTTCGGAGATGAAGAGAAGATCCATCACGCCTTCCCTGACTTCCTCATTTTCGTCCTTCATGGCTTTCTGGAGCGCTTCGTTGATGGATTCTCCCTGCACGTCCATCAGGGCGTCCAGGGATATGAGCCTGAGATCCGGCTCGGGGTCGTCGAGGGCTTTCACGACTACGGGGACGACTTCCTCGCTGTTGATGTTCATGATGGCGTCCAGAGCAACTTCCCTGACAACGGGGTCTTCGTCGTCGAGAGCCAGCTCAATGGTCGGGAGTATGTCAGGATGGTCTATTCCTATGAGGTTTTCGAGCGCTTCGATCTTGCTGTCGGAATCGGCGCCCTGGCGCAAAAGGAGATTGGCCTCGTCTATGAGTTGTCTGGCGCCGTCGGACACGGGGAAGAAGCCGGGAGTCATCTCGACTTCCTCTTCCTTTTCATCCTTCTTGTTTTTCTGTTCGCGGTGTTCGTCTCTCAGAAGTTTCAGGGCGGCGGCGCGGTCAGCCTCTTCCAGCCCGGAGAGCGTATCTTTGATCTTTTTGGCGCGCTGGGGTCTGGCGCCCATGTCTTTCGTTTCTTTAACTTCGCTGGCAGTTTCAGGTGCCGCCTTCTTTTCCTTCTTGCAGCCGTTGAGTGATGAGACAAGAAGCAGAGCCAAAACTAAAACGGGAATATATTTGAACATTTCTTATAATTTGGGCCCGGGGGTTCGTAACGGGGGCCCTCACTCTTATTTTACAACAAAATGTGTATTCGTTTTAAAAATCCTATTACTTCGAGGGAAAGTTCCTTGGGCGAGCGAAGGGAACTGTCCAGGACGAGCTCACAATTTTGAGGTTCCTCATAGGGAGCGTCGAGTCCTGTGAAGTTTTTGATCTCGCCGGCGCGGGCTTTTTTGTAGAGCCCCTTGGGGTCCCTCTGCTCGCAGACCGCGAGCGGGCACTTCACGTATATCTCCAAAAATTTCAGCCCGGAAGACTCGACGATCTTTCTTGCCCTTTCCCTGTCCTCCCGGTAGGGGGAGATGAAGGCGACGCCGACTATGGTCCCGGAATCGGCGAAAAGCTTGGCCACTTCGCCGATCCTTCTGATGTTCTCCCGGCGGTCTTCCTCACTGAAGCCCAGGTCGCCGTTGAGGCCGTGGCGGACATTGTCGCCGTCCAGAAGATAGCTTTGCGCGCCGGATCTGAAGAGCTCTTTTTCGACTTCGTTGGCCAAGGTGGATTTTCCGCTGCCGGAAAGCCCGGTGTACCACAAGACGCAGCCGGAATGACCGTTCTTGGTTTCCCTTTCAGTCCTTCCTACGCTCTGCTTGTGCCAAACTATGTTTTTTTCTTCGCTCATTTTAGAAATTGGCGTTCTTGGGAGTCCTCGGGAAGGGGATGACGTCCCTGATGTTGGCGATGCCTGTCACGAAAAGAATGATCCTCTCGAAGCCCAAGCCGAAGCCGGAATGCGGCACGGTGCCGAAGCGCCTGAGATCGCGGTACCACCAGTATTCCTCTTTCTTCATGCCCAGTTCGTCGATGCGGCGGTCCATGACCTCAAGGTCTTCCTCGCGCTGGCTGCCGCCTATAATTTCGCCGAAGCGGGGGACTAAGCAGTCCATGGCGCGGACGGTCTTGCCGTCGGCGTTGACTTTCATATAGAAGGGTTTCAGCGAGGCCGGCCAGTCGATGACGAAGACGGGCTTCTTGAAATATTCCTCGGTAAGGTAGCGTTCGTGCTCGGTCTGCAGGTCGTCGCCCCAATTGATGGGGAACTCCCATTTACGGTCGGCTTTCGCGAGTATCTCAAGCGCCCTGGTATAAGAGCAGCGCTCGAACTCCTGGCCGAGAATCTCCTCGAGCTGGGCCTTCAGGCCGGGCTGGACGCGCTGGTCGAAGAAGGCGATCTCGTCAGGGCATTTTTCCAGCACGGTCCTGACGATGTGCTTTACGAAAGCCTCCGCGATCTCCATGTTGTCGTTGAGATCCGCGAAAGCCATTTCCGGCTCCACCATCCAGAACTCGGCGAGGTGGCGCGGCGTGTTGGAATTCTCGGCCCTGAAGGTCGGGCCGAAAGTGTAGACGTCGCCCAGGGCGCAGGCGTAGTTCTCGGCGTCCAATTGCCCCGAGACGGTCAGAAAGGAAGGTTTGCCGAAGAAGTCCTCCTTGTAGTCGACGGCGCCGTCCTCGGTTCTGGGAAGCGCGTTGAGATCGAGAGTGGTGACCTTGAACATCTGCCCGGCGCCTTCGCAGTCGGCGGTCGTGATGAGCGGAGTGTGCACCCAGACGAAGCCCCTGCTCTGGAAGAATTCGTGGATGGCCATGGCGGCGCAGTTCCTCACCCTCTCCATGGCGCCGATTATGTTGGTGCGGGGGCGGAGGTGCGCTATGTCGCGGAGGTACTCTACCGACATCCTCTGCTTGAAGAGCGGGTATTCGTTGGGGTCGGCGAAGCCGTAGACCAGAACTTCCTCCGCCTGGATCTCGACGCTCTGCTTGCGTCCCTCGGCCGCCACGGCTTTGCCTCTTACGGCGACGCTGGCGCCGGTCGTCAGCTTCAAAACTTCGCTTTCGTAGTTGGGAAGCGTATTGGGAACGACGGCCTGGATGTTGTCGAAGCAGGAGCCGTCGTTTATTTCAAGGAATGAGAAACCGCCCTTGCTGTCGCGGCGGGTCCTCACCCAGCCCTTGACAAGGACTTCTTTGGATTCGGAAAAGGAACGGAACAGTTCCTTGATTTTCGTGCGTGGCAGAGAAGAAGACATAATTTTGGATACGAGGTTGAAATGTTAAATTAACTTATAAATTATACTAAAAACGGCGCGCGTTTTGGTATAGGCGCCAAAAGGGCGCGCGCGTTTCAAAAAATGCTAAAATTTAATCGTCTGATTCATTAAACTTGAAGAGGAGAAACCATGCCGGAAATAAAAGAAACGTCTCCCAGGACGAATATTTACGTCACGCTTCCCGACGGAAGGATATTCTGCGCCCCTTTGGGAACGAAACTCAAGGATATAATCGCCGCCGCTTACCCGGAAGATCCCTACCTTTACCTCGCGGCGCTGTGCGACAACGAGCTGCATACCCTGAACTACGCTCCTCCAAAGGACGTTTGCCTCGAGCCTCTCACGAGGAAGCATGAGATCGGCAGGCTTCTCTACAACCGCAGCCTGGTGCTTCTGCTTGTCACGGCGTTCAAGGAAGTCCTGCCGGACCACAAGATCTTCACCGATTACCGCCAGCCCATGGGCGGGCTTTTCTGCCGCTCCTCCCTGCCCGTCTCGAAGGAAGAACTCAAAAAGGTCGAGGACAAAATGCGGGAGATGGTCGAAGCCGACGTCCCCGTAGTCTTCGAACAGAAGACCGTCGAGGAGGGCGAGAGGATATTGACCGAGGAAAACGAGGAAGACAAGATCTATTTTTTGAAAAAGCTTGCCAAGGACGAGAAAGCCTACTTCGTCAGGGTGGGGAAATACTTCGACTATTTCCACGGCCCGCTAGTCATCTCCATGGGATACCTGAGGA
The DNA here is from genome assembly GCA_017650925.1 of bacterium. Lineage (GTDB taxonomy): Bacteria > Auribacterota > UBA3054 > UBA3054 > UBA3054 > UBA3054. The sequence continues at coordinate 12,980 of JAGCDY010000074.1, read as the reverse complement.
GGCTGGCGCTCCGGCCGTCCGCCATGGGATTCGTTTTGGTGCCGAGCCGGACGGACATCCAAAGGGCCGAAGCCCTGGCCGAGAAGATCACGCTGGTTGACAACGCTTTCAAAAAAGCCGTCAAGCTCGCGAACCAGCTCGACGTCGGCACGGTCCCGCAGCTGAACGCCATCATAAAGAAAGGCGAAACGCACGAGGGGATACTGGTCTCGGAGTCGGCCCAGGCTTCCCAGATAACCTCCATCGCAAGGGAGATCGCGAAAAAGGAAACGGTGAAACTGGTCCTTATAGCCGGCCCGTCCTCTTCCGGCAAGACCACCTTCTCGAAACGCTTGGCCATCGCGCTGCAGACCTGCGGCATCAAGCCGGTTACCTTGGAGATGGACCGCTATTTCGTGGAGCGCGACAAAACTCCCAGGGATGAAAACGGCGAGTATGACTTCGAGAGCATCCACGCCATGGACATTGAGCTCCTCGACAGCGACATCAACGAGCTTATAAAGGGCAGGGAAGTCGTGCTGCCCAAGTACGATTTCATAACCGGGACAAGGGGCGTGGGTCCGAAACTGCACTTGAAGGAGAGCCAGATACTGATTGCCGAGGGCATCCACGGCCTCAATCCGCTCCTGACGCAGGGGATCCCCAAAGAAAACGTTTTCCATATTTACATTTCGCCCCTGACGCCCCTGAACCTCGACCGCCACCATCACATCTCCACCAGCGACTCCCGCATGATAAGGAGGATCGTCCGCGACGCGAGGACCAGGGGGCATTCGGCCGAGCAGACGATCATGAGGTGGGCGAGCATCAGGCGCGGCGAATATAAGAACATCTTCCCGTACCAGGAGCACGCGGACGCCATCTTCAACTCCATGTTCCTCTACGAGCTGTGCGTTCTGAAGCCCATCGCCGAGCCTCTTCTTCTGCAGATAAAACACGACAGCCCGGCGTACCCAAAGGCGAAAGGCCTTCTGCAGCTGCTCAGCTTCTTCGAGCCGATGGGCTCGTCGCTTATTCCGGAAAACAGCATACTGAGGGAATTCGTGGGCGGCTCGTCCCTTGAGAGATATCTGCCCGGGCAGTTCGAATCTTACTGGAGCATAGACAACTGATGGATAAGCGCGTTATCATAATAATCCTCGACTCCGTCGGGATAGGGCACGCTCCGGACGCCGCCAATTACGGCGATCCGGGGGCCTCGACGCTCGCCCACACCGCGGAAAAAGTCGGCGGCCTGAAGATTCCCAACCTTCAGAAAATGGGCCTGGGCAGCATAGAGCCGAGGGAAATATTGGGCTGCCCGCCGAGCGATCATCCCATCGCCAGCTATGGCCGCATGACGGAAATAAACTGCGGCAAGGACACCACCACCGGGCATTGGGAGATGATCGGCTGCCGCATGGAGCAGCCCTTCGCCACTTTCCCGGACGGCTTTCCGGAGGACTTTTTGAGAAGATGGATGAAGGCGGCGGGCGTTCCGGGCTACCTTTGCAACAGGCCGATCAGCGGGACGGTCGTCATAAAGGAGCTTGGCGAAGAGCATTTGAAGACAGGCTTCCCCATAGTTTACACTTCGGCCGACTCCGTCTTCCAGATCGCCGCGCACGAAGAGCGCTTCGGCCTTGAAAGGCTTTACGAAGTCTGCCGCGCGACAAGGGCCATGGCGGATGAGCTGAACATCGGTAGGGTCATAGCCAGGCCCTTTGTCGGAACGAAGGCGGACGATTTCACGCGCACCCCGAGAAGAAGGGATTATTCGATGAGCCCGCCGGAGCCGAACCTTCTCACGCACCTCAGGGACAAGGGGCTGCCTTTCTACGCCATCGGCAAGATCGAGGACATCTACGCCAAAGTCGGCGTGACGAAAGCCGTCCACACCGTTTCCAACAGAGACGGCATGGCGAAAGTTATGGAAGCCCTGAAGGAGCAGAAGAACGGCTTGATCTTCGCGAACCTCGTGGACTTCGACATGCTCTACGGCCACAGGCGCGACCCCTCGGGATACGCGAAGTGCCTGGAGGAATTCGACGAGCTTTTGGGTCCGCTGCTTTTGAGCCTCGGAAGAAACGACTATCTCTTTATCTCGGCGGACCACGGGCTGGATCCCACTTACAAGGGCACGGACCACACGAGGGAAAGGGTGCCTCTGCTTTTCTATTCGCCGGAAGAGGAGCCCAGGGATCTCGGGACTAGGGAGACGTACGCCGACCTAGGAGCCACGGTCGCCGAGATATTGGATCTTCCTCACCTTGCCTTCGGAAGGAGCGTGCTGTCATGAAAACTCCCATTGAAGTGATAGAGGCCAAAAAGCGCGGCGAGATCATAAAAGCTGACGACCTGCGGCGCTTTTTCGCCGGTTACATGTCGGGCGAGGTGGCTGATTACCAGATGTCCGCCTGGCTAATGGCCGCCTGCATAAAGGGTCTGGATCCCTCGGAAGTCCTTTGCATGACGGAGTGCATCGTGGAGAGCGGCAGGCGGCGCCCGAAGGAAAGTTACTACGGCAAGCCTGTCGTCGACAAGCATTCCACGGGCGGCGTGGGGGACAAGCCGACCATCGTTCTCCTCCCGCTCCTCGCCTGCATGGGAGCGCTGGTGCCGACTTTGGCCGGCAGGGGATTGGGCCACACAGGCGGGACGGTCGACAAGCTGGAATCCATCCCGGGACTGTTCCAGCAGTTCACCTGGGAGGAGGCCAGGGGATTCCTTAGGGAGAACGGCGCGATCTTCATGACTCAGACCGACGACGTGGCGAAACTTGACAAAAGGCTCTACGCCCTGAGGGACGTGACGGGCACCGTTGATTCCGTGGGCCTCATCACCGCCTCGATCCTGGGGAAAAAGCTCTGCGAAACGCTGGACGGGCTTGTTTTGGACGTGAAATACGGCAGCGGCGCCTTCATGCGGACCGTAAGCGACGCCGAGGAACTGGCCATGTCGCTGTTCAGAACTTCCACCTCTTTCGGCGTGCGCACGGAAGTCTTGCTGACGGATATGAACGAGCCTTTGGGCGAATGGGCCGGCAACGGCGTGGAAGTCATGGAAGCCGTAAGGATGCTGAGAGGGGAAAGGACGGAGGAGCGCTTCCGCCTGGTCACCCTTAGCCTGGCGGAATCCATGTGCAGGCTAGCGTTCCCCGAAGATAAGAAGAGGGATTTCCGCCCCGAATTGGAGAAGCTTATAAAAAGCGGGGAAGCCTACGAGCGCTTCCTCAAGATCATCTCTTCCCAGGGCGCGGAAAAATGGGCCGTGGAAAATCTGGACATGATCCTTTCTCCGGCCGACAACCTTACGGAATACAAGGCCAAGGAGAGCGGATTCATAAGGAAGATAGACACCTTCGGCCTGGGGCAGCTTCTCATCCGCCTGGGCGCCGGGCGCCGTGTTTTGACTGACAAAATAGACCACAAGCCCGGGCTGCGCTTCAACAAGAAATTGGGCGACAAGGTCGAAAAAGGCGAGACTATCATGGAGGTCTATTCCTCCAAGCCTTTTGACGTATCGGAGCTGCCGGAACTTTTCTTAGTGGGCGAGGAGCCGGAAACGCGGCCTTCCTGCGTTCGTCAATTGAAAATTTCCTAAAGGAGACCTATGCTGGAGTACGAAAAAATCAGACAGATCTGCTCGTTCCTGAACGACAAATGCGACGTCGAGCCCGAGAAGTCCGTCGTCCTAGGCTCCGGGCTCGACAAATTCAGCCAAGCCGTGGAGCCGATAAACGAGATCCCTTATTCCGACATACCCTACGTTCCAGTTTCGACCGTTCAGTCGCACGTCGGCTCGCTTCTTGTAGGGCGGCTGAACGGAAAAGTGATCGCCGTTATGCGGGGGAGAGTGCATCTTTACGAAGGCAACGCGCCCGCTGACGTGGTCAGGCTTCTGCGCTCCATAATAATCTGGGGCGCCTCGCACGTCATATTGACGAACGCCGCCGGCGGCATAGCCCCTCATCTGGCGCCCGGAGACCTTATGCTGATAGAGGACCAGATAAACAACCAGGGCGTCTCCTCACTGACCGGCTTCAACGACGAAAGGATGGGCACGCGTTTCCCGGACATGACGACGCTTTACAACGAGGACTGCAACACCGACATCATGGCCTGCGCCAAATCCGTCGGCGTCAAGCTTCACCGCGGCGTTTACGCCGGCATGCACGGACCCTCTTTCGAAACGCCGGCGGAAGTGAACATGCTCAGGATCCTGGGAGCCGACGTAGTCGGAATGTCGACGGTCTTGGAGGCGGAGGCGGCCCACCACATGGGAGCTATTGTCAGCGGCATTACGCTGGTCTCGAACCCCGCGGCGAAAAAGGGCGGGCCGAAGATCACCCACGAGAGCGTGGCCGAAGCGTGCGCGAAAGGCGGCGATTCGCTCATAAAGCTTCTCGCGGCCTACATCTAGCCTTTTGACATATACTGGGGGTTATATTACAATATCCCCCAGTCAAACTTTTAACTTTTAATTATTTGGAGCTCCGAGATAAGATGATTCCCAGCCAGGTTTTCTTTACCAAGGGCGTTGGCGTCCACAAGGACCGCCTCAGCAGTTTTGAAGACGCGCTGCGCATGGCCGGCATACAGGCTTGCAATCTAGTTACGGTTTCAAGCATTCTGCCGCCCCGCTGCAAGATCATTCCCAGACACAAAGGCATTGCCCTTCTTAATCCCGGAGAGATCACTTTCACCGTCATGGCCAGGATCGACACCAACGAGCCCGGGCGACAGATCGTCGCCTCCGTAGGCTTGGCCCAGCCCGCCGACGGCAACCACTACGGCTACCTTTCGGAACACCACACCTACGGCGAAACGGACGAGACGGCCGGCGAATACGCCGAGGATCTGGCGGCCACGATGCTGGCCACCACTTTGGGCGTCGACATGGATCCCGACGCCGACTGGGACGAAAGGAAAGAGATGTACCGCATGAGCGGCCGCTTTGTCCGCACCACCAACTGCACCCAGTCCGCCAGGGGCGACAAGAACGGCCTCTGGAAGACCGTGGTCGCGGCGGCTGTCTTCATCGAGTAGTCTTACTGCTCGATCCTGAGATTTTTTCTAAGGAAAGTCGGCCTGTCGTAGTTGATGTTCTCAAAGTAAGCGGGGGCCGTTCCCTTGAAGTAGCCTTCGTCCGCCGAAAGGAAGCCCATTTCCACCTGGTCGCCGGGACCGGCGACAGTCATTTCCGTCTGAAAGCTCGGCGCGGAGATTTCCTTCGGATCGTTCATGCCGGTGGCGAACATTATGACTTTCACTTTCTCGAGTGAATTGTCGACGTAAAGGCCGTTGAACACTTCCGTCTGGTAGCCGATCTCGTTTTGCAGCGTGGTCCTCGCGTCCTTTATCTGCTTGTAGGAGATCCCGCCGTTGCCCATTATCATAAGCGCGAGCTTGGAGGCGTCTTTCAGGGAGTAGTCGCCGTACGACATGTTTTTGGGAGCGCGGGCCAGGCTTATGGCGACGGAGACGGCCTGTTCGCCGTCCGCCTCGCCGATGCCGATCATGGCGTTGCCGGGCGTGGAGGCCACGCTTAAAAATTCGCTGAAATCCAAGCTCTCTGTGCTGGTGGAGCCGGTTATCACCTTGATCATCTCAAGGAGCGAGATGACGTTCCTGTCTGTGGCTCTCAAAACTTCCAGGAAGGGGACGTTCTCGTCCTCTATGCCGACGCCGTTCTGCACGGGCAATACTACCGGCACGACTTCCTTGATGTTCCTGAGGGCGGCTTTCGCTGCCTCCTGCTTTTTCTGGTCGTCGTAGTAGAAGGGGAGAGTGACCGAAGCCATCACTACGCAACCCGGATTTCCGGCGGCCGCCTGGGCGATGACGCCCGTGGCGCCCGAACCCGTGCCGCCGCTTAATCCGGCGCACAGTATGGCAATGTCCACGCCCTGGATCATCTCTTTTATTTGCTGAATGCTCTTCTGGGCGGCTTCCGCTCCCTTCATGGGATCCTTGGCCGTCCCGATGCCGAGCGTGCCGATCTGCACCTTGTTGGAGACGCCCTGGTTCGCCAGGCTTATGAAGTCGGTGTCGACTCCGTAGAATTCGAAGTTGGGGCCGAGGATCTCGGAATACTGTTTCTCAATGTTGGAAACGGTGTTGCAGCCGCAGCCGCCGACGCCTATGACTTTTATCAGAAGTTGGTTGTCTTTCATAGCAGATTGAAGAATTTGAAGATCCCGGAGGAGCTTTTTTTAGAGGAATGTATGTCTTCCTTGGCGGCGTAGACAAGCATGCCGAGAATGGTCGAGGAGCCCGCGTCGGTCTGGAATTTGTTTCCGTAGTAGGGGGAATACAACCGGCCGGTGTCACTAGGATCAGAGTTGTCAGGTTCCGCCGGAATGATCGGATAGGCGTTGCGGACTTCCAGCGATGAGAACTCCCTGCGCATATAGGTTATGAAGCTCGATTTGGCCGCGTTGCCGGTCAGGAAAATGCCGCCCTGGATCTGGCTCAGCATGCCGTTCTGCTTGATCTTGTCGGCTATGTAGCGGACGGTCTCCTCCGTCCTGGCCTGCACGATGGTGTCGACCGAGCGGGTCTTGTAGAGCTTGCCGCCTACTCTGACTTCCGTTTCGTTCTTGTCGTACTGGCACTTCAGATCCTCGGCCGCCTTGAAGGGCATGTTGAGGCCCAGCGCCAGGTCGTTCGTCACGTGGTCGCCGCCCACCGGGAAGCTTCCGATGAACTGGACGATGCCGTTTTTCCAGAACGCGAAATCGGTGCTGCCGGCGCCGGCGTTGATCACAAGCGAACCGATCTGCCTCTGTTCGGGGGTCAGAACGGAATAGCCGTCCGCCACCACGTCGAAGCAGAAGATCTCGACCGTGTGCCCGGCGTTGTTCAGCGTTCCGGCAATTTTGTCAAGTATGGCGGAATCGCCCAGGATGCCGAAGCCCTTGGCGCCGATCTTCTCGCCCTGCATTTCCAGGACGCTGGCCTGGCTCGTTTCCCTGACGTTGTCAACGTTGTATTCCGTCACGTAGATGTGGATCGGCTTGCGGTCCTTGTGGGTGAAGCGTTCCTCAAAAAGGCCGTCGATCTCGAAGAGCAGCTTTTCCGTGATCTTGCCGTCCCTCATGTTGTTGGATACGGTGGTGCCGTCCTGCTCGCCCGAGATTATCGATCCCGTCACGCTCGTGATGACTTCCTGCATCTGGTAGGGGAGTCTGGTCTTCACGTCGTTTTCCGCGGCCAGCACGGCTTTCTTGATCGCTTCCTGGGCGGCGTTCGCGTCTTCCACGCGCCCTTTTATGATGCCTTCGGAAGAGGCGGTTCCGTAGCCTATGACCTCCAGGGACCCGTCCTCATTAAGACGGCCTATGGCCGCCCTGATAGTCTGGGACCCGAGGTCTATGGCCGAATAGATCTTGTCTTTTGCCATAATCGCTATAGGTATTTGCAAACGACCGCCACGTCTTCGTAGCGGGCGTCGATTTTAGCTGCTACGCGGCCGGTCTCGCGCAGATTCTTGACCACTTCAAAAATCTTGGCGACCTCGTCGCTGGAATACTCTTCGCTAAACAGTATCTCTTCGATGGAAGCGGTCTTGAAAACGAGCGCGTCTTTCTGCCTCGTGTCGACCGTTTTTATCTTCAGGAAATTTCTTTCGGGAGCGTGGCGTATGACCATGAGGTAGCTTATGGCGGACAGGACTTTTTTGTCCTGGCATTTGTGGCCGGGCAGGCCGATCTCATTGTCGGTCATGACGATCGGGAGGCCGGCGGTGTTCTCAAGCTTGTTGTCGCTTAGGATGTGCCCGTGGCGGTCCATGGGAAGAGTCCTGCCCTTGGGCGTTTTCAGAAGCACCACCGTCTCCCTTTCCTTGACGCGGATTATGAGGTTGGTCGGTATCTCGCGTTCGATCTCGGCTTTCTCGATGTCGGGATGGCGGAGGATGCCCTGCTTGATCCTTTCAGTCTCCAAAAAGTAGATGTTCATGTTGGCGTAAAGACCGCCGGCCCTCACGATGGCCTCTTTGCTCACGGAATAGTTGCCCTTCACGACGACGCTTTTGATCATGAAATCGTCAGACATGAGGAACTTTTCCCCCGCCTTGCAGATCCCGTACAGCGTGCCCAGGACGGCTCCTATTATTACGAGCGTCTTGATGATCTTGCCGGCGATGCCTTTCAGCCTTGCTCTTGTCACTTCCGGGCGGCTGGCGACCCTTTGGTTTTTCGTTGTATACATAATCCCTCTATTGGTTTTTAAGCATTTCGTGAGCGAGGCCGGAAAGCGCTCCCGCGCCCGTGAAAAGTAGGGTATGGGGGAATTTCCAGTTCGCGCTTCTCTTTAGCAGAATGGCCGGAATGTCACTGGGAGCGTCGGCCCATTCCGCCTGTCCTCCCACGGCGAGCACGGCTTCATAGAGTTCGTGTCCGCCGATTTTGTTCTTGCTTTCGCCCGCGCTGTAAACGTCCGTCAGTATGAGGTTGGGAGCTTTCGAGAGAACTTCGGCAAATTCCGGCAGGAGTTTCTCCGTCCTGGAGAAACGGTGCGGCTGGAAAACGACCGTAAGCTCGCCCTCAAGTCTTGAGGCGGATCTTAGCAGCGCTTCAATTTCTTTCGGATGATGGGCGTAATCGTCAATGATCTCGGCGCCGTGCCACTTTCCCAGCAGCTCGAAGCGCCTGCGGGCGTTTTTGAATTTGGGAAGGCTATGGCTCGCTTCCTCCGGATCGGCGCCGCAAACTTCGGCGCAGGCCAGGGAGATGACGGCGTTGAAAACGTTGTGGCTGCCGGGGAGCGGGCAGATCACGGGGAACGATTTTTTCGCTTCGCCGTTTTTGAGGAACGTAAAGGTCGAGGAAAGGTCGGAGAGCGCGATGTCGATGCCGATGTAATCGGCTTTGTCCAAAGCAAGGGCGCCTATGGCGCATTTTACTTTCCTTATGTCCGGCCTGGCGTTCTTCGCGAGGCGGCAGCAGATCTCGTCCTCGCAATTGTAGACGAGCGTTCCTCCGGGAACGATGTTGTTCACGTAGACCGCGAAGGCTTTCTCTATTTCGTTTATGTCCTTGTAATGGTCGAGGTGGTCGGCGTCGATGTTGAGGAGCACCGCGACAGTGGAGGCGTATCTTACGAAGGTGCCGTCGCTCTCGTCGGCTTCCAGGACGAGATAATCGCTCGCCCCTTTCCTGAAGTTTCCGTTGAAGGCCGGAACGAAGCCGCCTATCACGGCGCTGGGATCGAGCCCGCCTTCCGCCATAAGGAAGGCGATCAAAGAAGAGACCGTCGTCTTTCCGTGCATTCCCGCTACCGTAACGGCTTTGTGGCGCGCGGCGACCTGGGACAGAAGTTCGGAGCGGTGAAGCATCGTGAGGTTAAGTTCCTTGGCCCTCATCATGTCGGGATTGTCGTCGTGGATGGCGCTGCTGTAGACGAAGACATCGCCCTCTTTGAGTTTGGTCCCGTCCTGACAGGCGAAGCACTCGATGCCTTCGGAACGCAGTTTCTCCAATTCCGGCGACTCCTTGATATCGCTGCCGCGGACGGAGTATCCGTCCCTAGCCATGAAGCGAGCCAGGGGATCCATGCCGCAGCCTGCGATGCCGCAGAAATAAAAGCTTAATCTGTCGCCGTCTCTCATACCGCCATGATGAATTTCAAGAGTTCAAAGGGAGCGTCCTTTATGAAAACTTTCTCGCCGGCTTCCGCCATGGACGAACGCCTGTTTTCGTCATTTAAAAGCGTAAATATGGTCTCGGAGAGGTTGGAGGCCGTCAGGTCCTTTTCCTCCCTTATAATGGCCGCTCCGGCCTTTTCCAGGACTCTCGCGTTCGCCAGCTGGTGATTGTCGGCCGCGAACGGCAGAGGGATCAGCACGGCCGGAAGCTTTGAGGCGCAGATCTCGGTGACGGAAAGGGCGCCGGACCTGGCCACGCAAAGGTCGGACTTTTTCATAAGGGAAGCGATATCGTCGAAGAAGGGGAAGAGCCAGTAGGTCAGCTTGACGTTTTCATAAGCCGGCTTCAGGGTCCCGATGTCGTTTTCCCCGCAGAGATGGGCTACCTGCAAAGAGGGGCAGGAGTCTTTTAGTTTCGAGAGAGAGCGGGCCAGGAGCATGTTTATGTTGTGCGCGCCCTGGGAGCCGCCGAAGACCAAAAGCAGGGGCTTGCTTTCGTCATATCCGGGAAGTTCTTTTGAAAGATCGTTGGCCGGTTCGGAGAAAGCTTTCCTAAGAGGATTTCCGGTTATCGCGAAACTTGTTTCCTTTTTGATCCCTTTTTTTAGCTTCAGCATTACGGGATGATCGGAATCCAGCCCGCAGGCGACCCTGACGCCAAACTTTGCCAGAAGCCTTGTGACGCGGCCGGGAATGGCGTTCGATTCGTGGATGACGGCGTTTTTGCCGAGAAGCTTGGCGGCGGTCAGAAGCGGGGCGCTGGTGTAGCCGCCGAAGGCCGCCACCGCTTGGGGTTTCAATTTCATGATCAGCGCGAGGCTTTTGAAAAAGCCCGCGATGTTCACGAAGAAATTTCTGATTATCCTTAAGCCGCGCCCTTTGGGGGAGGAGGGGACTCGGTGGAACGTAAGGCCGTGCTTTTTGGCCAGGCGTTCCTCCATGGAGTCTCCGCGGCCGGCGAAATGTATCTCGGCCTCGGGAAAACGCTCCCTCACTTCCTCGCAGAGCGCTATGGCCGGCATGATGTGCCCGCCGGTCCCGCCGCCGCTAACCAATATCTTTTTCAGTTCTTTCATTTGGCTGATGTGCGGGAAACGACGCTGCGCCTGGCGACTTGCGCTTTGGGTTTGTTCTTCACCATGTTCAGGAAGAGGCCGCAGGCCCCCAGAAGGAAAAGAAGCGAAGAGCCGCCGTAGCTGATGAATGGTAGACCCATGCCCTTGTTGGGGAACATGGCGGTGACGACGCCCATGTTGGCGATGGCCTGTCCGCCTATCACCAGCGTTATGCCGAAAGCGGTGAGGCGGCAGAAGGTATCGTCTATTTTGGAAACAAGGCGCCACATAACGAGAAGCAGGAGGAAAAAGGCCGCGATCACGGCCACGGTTCCGCAGAAGCCGAGTTCCTCGCCTATGACGGCGTAGATGAAGTCGGTGTGGGCTTCCGGCAGATATTCCATCTTCATAAGGGAATTGCCGATGCCGAGCCCGGAGATCTTTCCGGAACAGATGGCCATCAGGGCCTGGAGGTTCTGGTATCCGGTGCCCAGAGGATCGTCCATCGGATCGAGGAAAGCCAGTATCCTTTTTATGCGGTACTGTTCGTGCGTGATGTAATAGTAGCCGAGGCCAGCCACGCAGACGGCGCCCGCGGCGATGTACTGGATACGCATGCCGGCCGCGAAACAGACCGCTCCTCCGACAACGGCGATCAGAAGAGGCGTGCCGAGGTCTCTACCGGCCAGGGCCAGGGCGAGGCCGAGCCCCATGATGAGAGCCGGGATGAGGGCGCCCTTGACAAAAGAGCCGGCGTCCCTTTTCACGCGCTCATACCACCAGGCCAGCACGAGGATCATGGAGTACTTCAGCGCCTCGGAAGGCTGGAACCTCAGGAAACCGAAGTTCAGCCAGCGCCTGGCGCCGTTCACAGTCACGCCCAAGGGCGAGAACACCATGATCAAAAACAGCAGGGAAGTTAGGTAGATTATGGGGGCCAGGCGCTCCAAAAGATCCAGAGGGATCTTGTACATCAGCGCCATGGCCCCGAATCCCATGATAAGCCACATCACTTCTCTTTTGAAGTAGTAATACTGGTTGCCGGAATAGATCCTTTCGGCAACGTAAACGCTGGACGAATACACCATCAGCGCTCCGAAACTGCAGAGCGCGAGAACGAGGCAGAAAAACACCCAGGGCAGTATCTTGTCAATGGCTTTCAAGTTTTCCTTATATCAACGGTTGGGGACGATGATGGTCTGGCCGATCTTTAGCTTGTCGCTGCTGGTGCCGTTCAGGCTCATCAGTTCCTCGACGGAGGAATTGAAGCGTCTGGCGAGCTTCCAATAGCTGTCGCCGGCCTGGACGGTGTAGCTCTGCGTTCCGGAGGGAGCGGCCGTCTGACTGGAGGCGCTGCTCGCGCTCGCGGGCTGCACGACCGAGGAGATGGAAGCGCTCACTTCCTTCGACTGGGCAGGCTGGCTGGAAACGGTTCCGCCCTGGGCGCCGGGGATCTGGAGGACCTGGCCGACTTTCAGGATCTGGGTGCGGGAAATGCCGTTGACTTCGCAGAGGTCGTTGACCTTGACGCCGAACTTGCGGGCTATCTTTATCAGGTTGTCGCCGGCCTGGACGGTGTAGGTGTTGCCGGAAGTGACGGCACTCGTGCCGACGTATCCGGAAGAGGATCCCTGGTTGCCCTGATAGATGTAACCAGCGTTAGGCGCGGTGACGACCGAAGTCTCAGTCGCGGGCTTGGGCTGCAAGAAGGAGGACGTCGTGGCCTGGGAGGAAGTCTCCGAGCCCACCGGGGTGATCTGGGTCGAGGAACTCGTTTCGCCAATGGGCGTCACGTCGGTCGGGGGAGGAACCACGGAGACGGTCTCCCTCGGGCCCAGGGGCTCGAGCGTCTTGTCGGTGTCGGGGCCCCAGAGCGAGACGTTGCTGGTAGTTATTACGGAATCGTCGATGCTCTCCTCGCCCTTGTAGAGCGAATCGTCGTTCGAAACTCTCAGGGGTTTCTGCATTTCCACAGAATCGACGTAGGTCACCTGGGCGGGCGTCGATTCGGGGAAATTGTCGATGTCCTGGTAGGAGGTGCCGATGGTGTTGAGGTCTTTTTCCACCAGCGCTTCGATGGTATCCGGGGAAGTCAGTTCAAGGGTGACGTCTGTGCGGGGCGTCTCTTTGGCGCAGCCGAAGAAGAAGATGCCCACCAGGCTTACCGTGAACAGGAAGATTAAGAATGATTTGTTCATATGGTTCCTCTCTTTCAAGGTTGGTTAATTTTCGGTTGAAGAGAACTTACGGGCGCAGTCGGCGAAGTCGTCGCCCCTGGCCTCGAAACTTTTATACATG
>JAGCDY010000073.1 GCA_017650925.1 bacterium | reverse complement strand
TCTCCCATGCCGTCGTTAGAGTTGAAGTTGATGGCGTTGACTTTGGTGAACTTGATCTTGAAGGAGACCTTGAAGTCGTTGGTCAGGGAGTGGTTCTCGCTGTTGGGGATCTTGGTATGGGTGGCGACGTATCTGTTCGTCAGCTTATAGCGGAGGGAACGGCCTTCGCCACCGGCGCCGTCTTCCACCACTTCCACGGTGTTCGTTTCGTTCGGCTGGGCGTAGCAGTACGACCAGACGCCGGGGTAATTCGCGACGATGGGGCCTAATTCCAGATCGTCGAAGTTAGTCTCGAAGAGTACGCTGTCCGCCAGGGCGTAGGAACCCAGCGCTAAGACAGCCGCAAGGATAAGGAGTTTTTTCATAAAGGTCCTTTGGGTTGTTATTCTATTGTGAGTATAATTTACCAAAAATGCCGAAATGGGGCAAACCGGAGACGCGAAGATCTTTTCCGCCGCTTCCCTCAGCTTCCGGGGAGCATCTGCCCGTTATCTGTAAATAACTAATTTACAAAATGTTATGCGAAGGAAACGCGGCGTTTTCGACCCGTTTTGTCTGTCGCGCTTGTCTAGGAATATGACCTTTGCTATAATGTTTCTACAATAGATGCGAATTCTATTTACTTATCCTTTAACCAAAAACCAAGGTTTTTTTTATGAAACTTATGAAACTCACAATGGCTCTCCTTCTGGGTCTCTTTGTGGTCTCTTCCGCCATGGCGGAGGTGATGTGGTCCGAAGACTTCGAGAGCTACGAAGTCGGCACCGAAATGGTCGGCACCGTGGACGGCTGGCGCTTCTTCAGCGCTGATTGTTCCGGCACGTCGACCGTCGTTCAGGACGGCGAGGCGAAAGTTTTGAAACTGTCCAAAAAGGAAGGACAGGCTTCCGACTCCTACGACATGATCCTGACTCCGCGAGTCACGATCGGCACGGAGAACAAGGGCCGCGAGCTTACCAAGATCTCCTTCAGGTTCAGACCGGGTTCCGGCACCGACCTTTTCGCCCTTTATGGCATCCAGGGCGACACGGCCACCCGTTTCTTCTACCTGAACTTCAACGGCAACAGCGGCGAATGCTCCTCCAGCCCCGGCGGTCTCAAATTCACCAACGTCAACGTCGGCGATTACAGCGACTGCTGGATCCTCTGGGACGCCATGAACCAAAAGGTCGTGGCCGGCTGCGTCAACGGCGTGACCAACGAGTGCAACATCGCCTGCACGGATTCCTCTGACGAGGTCCTGCTGCGTCTTTCCACGCAGTACAACTCCATGAGCACCTATCAGGAGACCTACTACGACAGCATCCTGGTCGAGACGACCCCCCGTTCCGCCACTCCCGCTATCTACGCTCCTGAAATGCTGTATATCCCGATCGGCCAGACCGAACTGCAGACCACCATCTACAACGCCGGCCCCGACGCTGAGATCAACTACACCATCACCAGCTCCGCTCCCTGGCTGACCATCAACCCGACGAGCGGCACCCTGGTCGACAATAAGGACGTCTATTTCCAGTGCAACCCCGATTACGACCGCGGCTGTTATGAAGCGAAGGTCGTCTTCGACGGCGGCTCCTACGGCAGCTGCACCATGGTCCTCATCTGGCAGAACGGCTTTATCTATCAGTCCCACTTCAACGACATGGAAGAGGGCAACATTCTGCCCCAGGATTCCCGCTGGCAGTCCATCTACGGCCGCGACTGGGAAACTGAACAGTACACCGTTATCCCTGGCGGCACTGAAGGCAACGAAAAATGCCTGAAGATCGATCAGGTCGGCGACTACGGCGGAACTCACACGACTTTCGCCAACACGGCCGGCTTGGGCGCCAAGTACAATCTGAAAATCTCCTTTGACTACAAGACTGACGACGCCGTCTCCACCACCTACCTCGGCAGCAACGACGGTGCGGGTGGCGAATTCACCTTCACCGACAAGGACGGCGCCCTGCACTTCCACTCCAACGGCGCGAACTTTGACTTCCCGGTCGACTACCCCGACTACGAAGGCAAATGGATTCATGTCAGCTACACCATCAACACGCTGGCTAACAACTACCAGATCCTGGAAATGCAGCTGGGCGACGAAATCGTGGTGACCAACCTCGCCACCTCCAGCAGGGAAGACGGCGCTTATCCGAGACTGCGTCTCTTCTGCTGGGGCGGCCAGCATATGTACGTTGACAACGTTTCCTGCGAAGCCGTTGAGCGCGAAGTCGGCGGCCCCGAACTGGAAGTGACGGGCGGCGGCGTTGTTTACGCCACCAGCGATCCCACCACCACGATGAACGTCTTCAACCTCGGCAATGGCGAACTGACCTTCGAAGCGACCGTAGAAGACGGCTCCGGCTGGCTCTCCATCAGGGAAGCCGAAGGCGCCGACTCTTATAGCGGCACCATTACCGACGTCGGTTCCGTCACCCTTAACCTCGACGTCGACAGAGAGGCCCTCGGCCTCGAATACGGCAGAGGCAAAGTGAAAGTTACCGGCAGCGACGGCAGCACCAAGTACGCCAGAGTGACCGCTCAGGGCCACACTGAAGACGGCTACGTCTTCTATGCCAGCGACTTTGAGACCACCGACCTCGGCACCATCAACGTTGTCGATCCCGCCTGGCTCAACCCCAACGCCAAAGTCATCATCGACGACGACAACCGCTGCATGAGCGTCCAGGGCGCCGGCCAGCTCCACTGCAAAGTGAACGTCCCCGACGGCCTCTTCGACGACTACAACTTCCGCACCAGCTGCCGTGTCAAATGCGTAGGCTCCGCCTTCCCGCAGCTGACCTTCGGCACCGAACTCGGCAAGCGTCAGGGCGAATACACCCTGAACTGCGACGGCACGGAAGCGGTCTTCAGACCCCAGGACACCGAGGATCCCGAATGCATCACCAACAGGGCTCCGATGAACGCCTGGTTCGACCTCTCCTACACCTACAACTCCGATCCTTACAACCGTAAGCTGCTCGCTGTCACTTTCGACGGCTGCGAGTACGAGTTCGAGGATATGTGGATCAACACCGTTTCCGGCGACTACGGCTACTTCAACGAGTTCCGCTTCTACATTTGGAGCGACAACGATCCTTACCTGATCGACGACTTCCGCATTGAAGCCATCAAGAAGCCCAACGTGGCTCCTAAGATGAGCGTGGTCGTGCCCGGCAACCCCATCGCTTACACTGATAACACCGCTGACATCCTCGTCCGCAACGACGGCGGCAACAGCTTCAACTTCGTGGCCGAAGTGGTGGAAGGCGCCGAGTACCTCAGCGTTAACACCGATACCAACACGGTCAAGGGCTCCTTCACTCTGACCGCCAGCATCGACCGCTCCAAGATGGGCTTCGGCTTCTATCGTCCGGTCGTCCGCCTCACGAGTGACATCGCCGGCCAGGCGCCTATCGACGTCAATCTGGCCATCCAGAGCGGCAGCCCCGAGGAAGGCTACGTGATCTATCAGTCCGACTTCGCCAGCCTCGCTCCCACCACGGTCACCGAGGAAGAAGTCATCGGCGAACTCAGTGAGCAGGATACCTGCTGGGATAGGTGCACCGCGCACAACAGCGCCATCGTCGTGGAAGACCCGGCCGGCAGCGGCAAGAACGTCGCTTGCATCGTCAACGCCAACGACTGGTCCTCTTATACCGGCTATCAGCTGGGCCTGAACATCCCGGCCGAGGCCGCCGAGAACTTCGACGTCATCTTCGCCATGGATATGTACATCCCTGACACCTACGTCGATCGCGAAGGCGATGATCATCCCAACGCGAACTTCTTCGTCTCCCAGAAAGATGACAACCGTCAGTGCGAAGCTCAGCTCTTCCTCAACACCGAGAAGACCGACTCGCCCGTCGAGCTCTATCTGATGGACATCACCAGCAGGGAAGAATGGTACGAAAGGACCTCCGCGGAGAACGTCCCCGTGCTGCCCAACACCTGGTTCCCGTTCTATATGCGCTTCAGCACGCATGTCGTCGACTTCGACCACAAGACGCTCTACGCCGTCAACTTCGGCGAGAACGAATACCAGATGGAAGGCGATGACTCCACCCTGACCTATCCGGGTGGCATTTCCGAGGCTGTCTTCAACAATGAAGCCATCAACAGATTGAAATTCTGGAGCTATTGTGACGACGCCGAGATCTGCATTGACAACGTCAGGATCCTCCTGGTGCCCAAGGGACTGCCTGAACCGGCTCTCTTCGGCCTCCTGGCCCTCGTTGCCCTGGCCTTCGCCAGAAAGCAGAGATAAGTTCCGATAACTAGGGACAAAAAAAGAACTCCCCGGGCGACCGGGGAGTTCTTTTTTTTTGCGCAAAGATCCTGACATTTTCGGGCTATTGATTTCGGTAGGGGGTATGGTATAATGGTGGCGATGTGGAACGATTGTTCCAGATAGGAGTTTTTATGAGAAGCAAGGACAAAAACGTTTTGCGGGCCGTGGAGCGGTTCGTTTGGGAATTCACTGATCAGCGCGGCTACTCTCCCTCGCTGCAGGAGATTGCTGACAGCGTGGGTGTTTCCAAGACCACAGCCTACCGCTATGTGGAAAGTCTGCGCAGCGATGGGATCGTCGGTGGTTCCGGATATCGGAGCCTCGTTCCGACTAAAATGAAGGAGGGGAGCGTCACGGTGCCCGTTTTGGGGAGAGTGGCCTGCGGGCTGCCGCGCTACGCGGAGGAGAATATCGAGAATTACGTGAGACTGCCCTTGTCGTTGTGCGGGCAGGGGGAATTCTTCCTCCTGCGGGCGGTGGGCGACTCCATGGTGGGGGCCGGGATAGAAGAGGGCGATCTGGTGCTCGTAAGGAGGCAGGATCACGCGGAGAAGGGTCAGATCGTGGTGGCTCTGATAGGGGAGGAAGCGACCTTGAAAAGGTTTTATCCCGAGCCCGGGAAGAAGCGGATCCGGCTGCGTCCGGAGAATCCGGACATGGCGGACATTTATGTTCCTTCCTGCGAAATTCAGGGCGTGGCCGTGAAGGTCATAAAAGATCTGTAGTCTATGCCGCGCACATATTATTGTATAGACATGAAGTCTTTCTACGCTTCGGTGGAATGCGCGGAAAGAGGCTTGAATCCCTTCGAGACGAATCTCGTGGTGGCGGACGTTACCAGAGGGAGAAACGCCCTGTGCTTGGCCATCAGCCCGAGAATGAAGGCCCTGGGAGTGAAGAACCGCTGCCGTTTGTCGGACATACCTTATGGTATGCCCTACGAGATCGCGCCGCCCAGGATGGCCTTATATATAGAATACGCGGCGGACATTTATTCCTTGTATCTGGATCACTTCGATCCCGCCGACATCCATGTCTATTCCATCGACGAGGCTTTTTTGGACGCGACGGATTACCTGGCGAAGGAGGGGAAGGACGCGATTGCTTTCGCGAAATATCTGATGAACGAGATCGCCACTCGCTACCGCATTCCCTCGACGGCGGGGGTGGGGACGAACCTCTACCTTGCCAAGATCGCCCTGGACATCACGGCCAAGCACGCCAGGGACCACATCGGTTTTCTGGACGAGGAGACTTACAGGCAGACCTTGTGGGACCACCGGCCAATCACGGACTTCTGGATGGTGGCGGCAGGCACGGCCAGGCGGCTGGAAAAGTACGGCGTCTACGACATGCGGGGGGTCGCTAATCTGCCCTGCGACGTGATGTACAAGCTTTTCGGGAAGGACGCGGAGATCCTAATAGACCATGCCTGGGGCCGGGAGCCCTGCCTTATTTCCGACATCAAGAATTATAAGTCTAAAAGCAAATCGGTCTCTTTTTCCCAGATCCTGCCCAGGGACTATACTTTTAAAGAGGCGCGGACGGTCATCCGTGAGATGGCCATAAACGGCGCGGGCGAACTTATGAAAAGGAAATTGATCACCGGGAAGGTGGGGATCTTCGTGGGCTACAGCAGGGAAGTTGTGGCGCCCACCAAGGGAAGCTTAAGACTGGGAGTCTCCACTGCCTTGGCCTCCTTCATAGTGGAGGCGGCCTTGAAGATCTACGACGAGACGACCGTAAGAAGCGCGCCCATAAGGCGGCTGGGCCTTTTTTTCGAATCTGTCTGCGACGAGGGCTGCGAGGGCTACGATCTTTTCACCAACTTCGAGGCGGTGGAAAAAGAGAAGAAGGTGCAGGAGACGGTCCTGGCGATCCAGGGACGCTTCGGCAAGAACGCGGTGCTGCCGGCCGTTAACTACCTGCCGGAGGGAACGCAAAGGGAAAGGAACGGCTTCATAGGAGGGCACAGAGCTGGTTATGCTGACAAGAGAAGAAAGTGCTAAGCTCTTCGCGCCCTTCGACGCCATGAAAGGCCTCAAGGAGGCGCTTAGGGACAGGGAGGAGCGTCACGCGAGAGTTGCGCGCCACGAGATCTCCGAGGAGCAAGCGGAGGAGAACTCCCGCGTCATACTTAGGTTG
>JAGCDY010000072.1 GCA_017650925.1 bacterium | reverse complement strand
GCCCGGGAGGGGCCGGCGTCGGGCCGGTGTAATAGATGGTCGCCCCTTCCGGGGGGAAAGGAAGCTGTTCGCCTCTCTCCAAGGCTTCGACGAGCCTTTTGTGAGCGGCGTCCCTTGCGGTGTATAAAGTGCCGGAGAGCAGAACATACTCTCCGGCTCTAAGATCTCCCGCAATATCCTTAGTAAGGGGAAGCTCAATTTTCCTAGGAGACGTCATTCGGTCTTTTCGGACTCTTCTTCAGCATTGTCGTCAGCCGTCGCTTTCTGAGCTTTCAGCTGCGCCTGGATCTGAGCCTGCACCCTTTCCATTCTCTCGAGCTCCTCGCTTATGGCTTTGCCCTGCTCGCTCTCGGGATCGGCCTCGACGGCTTTCTTCATGTAATCCGTGAACTCGGCCTGCTTGCCGGACTGGGCGCAGTACTGAGCCTGAACGATTCGGGCTTCCTGAAGCTTGGCGCCCTCCGGTTTGAATTCCTCGATGGCTTTTTCAATGGCCGCGACGGCGCCGTCGGCGTCTTCACGCATGATGAAAAGACGGGATTGGGTCAAAGCCACGCCGAAGGGATCGAGCTCTTCGAGGCAGACCTTGAACTGTTCTTTGGCCTCTTCGTTGCCGCACATGTCCATGCAGCTCTGGAAATTTTCCTTGGCGCCTTCGATGTCGTTGAAGAAGACCATGATCTCGGCCTTCATGCTGGTCAGCATGATCTTGTTGTTCATGTCTTCTTCGTTGGCGAGACGCTCGTCGATGGCTTTTAAGGCTTCGTCCTTTTTGTCGTCCACGATAAGCTGTCTGGTTTCCTCCATCAGATCCCCGATAGCCTGGGCGTCGCGGTCCGCCTTGATCCTCATGGCCAGTTCGGATTCCGGAGCGGCCTCGACAGCCTGGTCGACGTATTCCTGGACCTTTTCATCCTCCTGGATGACGGCGTAGGCGAAAGCGATCTTCAAAAGGACTTCCTGCTTCATTTCGCCTTCGAGCTTGAAAGAATCTATCACGGCCTTGTAATCAGCCGCGGCCTGAGCGACCAGCTCCGGATTCGCTTCGGAGGGATCGTATCCTTCGCCCAGCTTGTACTGCTCGTCGAGCTCGTCGAGGCGGGCCTTGACCTTTTCCGCCCTTTCAAGCGTCCTGGAGACTTCCGGGCACTTTTCACGGCAGATGTCGTAGTACGGCTTCAAGCCTTCCTTTACGCAGGGGGCGTCCTTGAATCTTTCGGAGTACTCTTCGAGAGCCTTGTAGAGTTCAAGTCCCGCGGCAGCGTCGCCGTTCTTTGTTTCGGCCGCCTTGGCGTCGAGCTCAGCTTTGCCGTCCACGAGCTCTTTCAGAAGTTCCAGATAGGGCTCCGGGCCGCCTTGCTGGTAGCCGCAGGTAGCGAAAGCGTTGCCGTCCGCGTCCGTCAAAACGAGGGTCGGGAAGCCCCTGACGTTGTAGCGCTTCATCTCGGCGCGGTAGCTGTTGTTGACCGCTTCGGGGAACTTGATCTTGCTGGGGAAATCCAGCTTTACGGGCACGAAAGTCTTGACCAGCTCCTGCTGGAAATTTTCATCGTCCAATACTTCCTTGTGCAGGCGCTGGCACCAGCCGCACCAGTCGGAGCCGGTGAAGAAGAAGAGGATCTTCAGGTCTTTTTCCTTCGCGATCTTCTTGGCGAAATCGACGTTGACGAGCCAGATGCCGTCGTCTTCCGGCATGACCATTCCCTCTTCGGGGGTCACTTCCTCTTCGGTCTGCTCAACGGCCTGATCCACAGCGGCGGTTTCTTCCTGAGTGGGAGTTTTAACTTCGATTTTGTTCTTATCCTGCCCTTTCTGACAAGCGGTCAAAGTAAGGAGCATAGCCAGTAAGACTAAAATAGATTTCATATTGTTTATCCTTGATTAATTGTTATTTTCTTTCCATAGCCTCGATTTGGCTGTCGATAAGTTCCGAGATCTTGCTTTCAGGGTCGACAGCCTTGGTCTCTTTCAGAAGCTTTATGCATTTTTTGGGATCGCCTTCGCTTGAGGCAAGAGCCTTGAAGTACATGACCTTCTGCCTGTCCTCTTTCGTGATGTCGGACTTTTTGAGGTAAGCGTCCAGCTTCGCAGTGGCTTTCTTCCACGAGCCGTACTTGCCGATAGTGCCCGCTTCCAAAATGACCGTATTGCTCTCGCTACGGTAATTCTTCCCCGCCTTTATCTCTTCCTGGACATATGGAAGCCTTTCCGCGAACTTCATGGCCTCGTCGTACTTTCTCGCGATAAGGAGGCAGTGGAACTCGTTTTTGCTCATTTCCTCACAGAGAATAGAGTCCTCCGCGAAGTCACCGTTGGCCAAGCCTTTTGTGATAAGCTCTTCGATCTTGGGAACCGCGCCGAGCCAGTCTTCCTTTTCCACGGCCTTTTTCATGATGTCGTTAAGCTTCACCTCTTCCGGTTCGTACATCAGCTCTTTGAGTTTCTGCAGATCGGCATTGGCTTCTTCGGCATCTCCGGATTCGCCGGTGGACGCGCAGCCTGTCAGGATCAGGAGCAGTCCGGACAGCAGCAATAACGGAAATTTGTTCATAGTGTTACTCAGCCGGTTCTTTGATAGCTTCTTCCTCTTCTTCGCTCTTTTCCTGTTCGGTCTCTTCCTGCTCGGTCTCTTCCTGGGCCTTCAACATCTGGCTGACGGCGGTGAGCTGGGAGGAGAGATTCTTGGAAAGCTCGCTTTCGGGGTCGACGTCGATGGCTTCCTGCATAGTCTTGTTGAAGTTTTCAATGTCCTTTTTCGAGAAGAACTTTCTGGCTTTAAGGACCATGGCCATCTGAAGGGTGGTCTTGTCCTTTTCCTGCGCGATCACGGATTCGACGAGGGTGTCGCCCTTATCTTCCAGTCCGAACTGGTAGCAGAGATTGGCCTTCGTCAGATCGATGTTGCCTTTTGAGAAGGCCTGTTCCTTTTTCTCCACGATCTGCGCTTTCAGTTCGTCATCGGGCAGGGAGTCTATGAGTTTCTCGGCCCCTTCGGTATCCCCGGCGAAGAGCAGAGCAGTGAACTTGGCCCCGAGGAGCTGCTTCTTTATGAGCTCGTTGGAAGCGTTCTGCTCGTTCAGAGCGTCGATCTTCTCGTTCAGAGCCTTGTAGTCGTCCGTCTCAAGGGCGTCTTTCAGAGACTGCATGATGTCCATGGAGATCTGCAGGAGCTTTTCGTTGGGGTCGTCGGAAAATTGGGTCTCCTCGGCGACTTCCGTTTCAGCGCTCACGGCTTCGGGAGCCTGGGCGTTTTCATCGGCGGTCTTGGCTTTGCAGCCGGACAGGACAAAGAGCAGGGAAAGAACGATAAGTAAAAAGTTTTTCATGTTTATCTCCAGATTTTTAAGATTATCTTTATCATTTTACCATAAATTCAAATCAGGTCCTAATTTAGTTGGAGGAACCCCGGAAGATCTCGCCCATTTTCTTGCCAAGCAGCGCGCCGGAAATTAGAAGGCAAGCGCCTAAAAGGACCATTCCTATGACGCCCATGGCCGAGGCTACGCAGGGCCCGTCCCCCAACCGCATGTTGAGGGTGTAGATCGTCTTGGATATCGGGTAATCCCATTCCCTGGCCGCCAGAAGGATCGTGGCGCCAACCTCGAACATGCAGAAAGCGAAGGTCAGGATCGCCCCGGCCGCTATGTGCGTAGAGAGCAGAGGGAGCGTGATATCCCTCGTAACGCGGGCGAATCCGGCGCCCAGGCTTCTGCCCGCCTCTTCCATCGCCTCGCCTATGTGCTGGAAGCCGGCGTAGACGGAACGCACTATATAGGGAAGCCTTCTTACGCTGTAGCAGATTATTAGCAGCGCGGTCGGATCCTTGAGGGGGTCTAATCTCGTTCCTGAGAAGGTGGAAAGGTAAGAGAAGGCCAGAACGATGCCCGGCACCGCCAAAGGCAGCATGATGAGCGCGTCAAGCGCTTCGCGCCACCAGCCTTTGTTGCGGGCCAATAGATAGCCGACCATTATGCCCAAAATTATGTCGCAGGCCGTGGCCGCCGAACTAAGGAAAAGGGAGTTGCGGATGCCGGACACGGCGAGCTTGTGCGTGAAAGCCCCGACGAAATGGCGGGTCGTGTAGCTTTCCGGCAGGACCGACATGAACCACTTGTCGGATATGGCCACGAGAATGACGCTGATATGCGGCAGAAGCGCCAGAACTGTGATCACCGCAAGCAAAGCATAGACGAAAACAAGCGTGGGCGCGGAGAGCTTTTTGCCGGCCGTTCCCTGCGCTCCCTTGGAAGTGGAGATCACCCTAACATCCTTGGAAAGCGCCTTGCTGATAAGGAAGAATACGCAGGTGGCAAGAAGCATAAGGAGGACCAGAGCGTAGCCCACGGCGTTGGAGTGCATGTCGGTCACGCGGTCGAAAATGTTGACGGCCAGGCAATTGCGGAATTCGAAGATCAAAGGCGTTCCCAGATCCGTGAAAGCCCAGATGAAGACTAGTATGGCGCCCGCGAAATAGCCCGGCAGAAAGAGCGGAAGAATTATCTTGCGCCAGATGGTCAGAGGTTTGGCGCCCGTCATCCTCGCCGACTCTAAGAGCGATTCGTCAAGGCTGGCAAGGGAAGCCGTCACGTTAAGGTACATGATGGGGTAAAGGTGCAGCGCTTCCAAAAGCACTACGCCGAAGAGTCCCCCGCCGCCCAGCCAGTCGATATCCGTTCCCAGAAGCATATTGACGGAACCGCAGCGCGCGAAAAGGTAGCGCATTCCCAGCGCGCCCACAAAAGGCGGCATGATCATCGGCAGAAGCACGAGCCCCTGAAAAAGCCGCTGCAGAGGGAAGGTCGTCCTGGTGAAAAAATAAGCCAAAGGCAAGCTTATAAAAGTCGTGAGGATCGTTACGGCAACGCCGATGAAAAGGCTGTTTAAAAAGGAAGCCCTGATGCTCTGGTTCTGGAAGACCGCCGCAAGGTAAGCGAAGGTAAAATGCTCTCCGTCCCAGACTGAAGACTTCAAGATCCCGAACAGGGGAAAGATCAGGAAAGCGAAAAAGAAGAGCGCTAAAACTGAAACGAAAACATAAAAGGGCGCTTTGCGCATCTTATTCCCCGTAGACCATGATGTCCTTTTCTTTTGGCCAAACCTTTATCTCTTCGCCAACTTTGAGGTCAGACGCGGAGAGCGTTTCCAGAAGAAGTGTGCCTCCCTTCGCTTCCAGAACGAGCTGGGTGGTGTCGCCGAGGAAATTGTTTTCTTTCACCTTTGCCAAAAAGCGCGGAGCATTCTCATTGCCGGACAAGACCAGATCTTCGGGACGGATGCTTATCGTGATCTCCTTCCCCTCTTCCAAGCCTACGGCCTGGTCAAAGTCGATTTCGGAGACGCCCCAGGGCGTTTCTATTTCCCAAGCGGTCTCTTTCTTACTCAGGGCCTTCCCTTTCAGAAAATTCGTCTCGCCAAGAAAGCCCGCGGCGAATTTGCTGGCAGGCCTTCTGTAAAGCTCCGTCGGACTGCCCAGCTGCTCCAGCTTTCCTTCGTGCATAAGGGCGACCCTGTCGGCCAGCGACAGCGCCTCCTTCTGATCGTGCGTGACGTAGATCATGGTCAGTCCGAGCTCTTTGTGGATGCGCCTTAATTCGGAGCGCATCTCGAGCCTAAGATTGGCGTCCAGGTTTGAGAGCGGTTCGTCGAGCAGCACGAGCTTAGGCTCAATGACGAGCGCCCTGGCAAGGGCCACCCTCTGCTGCTGGCCGCCGCTCAATTCGGCGGGATAGCGTTTTTCCAACCCTTCCAGCCTTACGTCCTTCAGGACTTTCGCGACCTTGCTTTTAACTTCGTCCTTGCCAAGCTTTTTGACCTGCAGTCCGAAGGCCACGTTGTCGTAGACCGTCATGTGCGGCCAGAGCGCGTAATTCTGGAAGACGAGTCCCACTCCCCGCTTTTCCGCGGGAACTTCGGTCACGTCCTCGCCCTCGAAAAAGATCCTGCCGCCGTCCGGGTCCGTAAGGCCGGAGATGATCCTTAAAAGCGTGGATTTCCCGCAGCCCGAAGAGCCGAGCAGAAAGAAGAACTCGCCCTTCTCGACTTCGAAGGAAAGGCCTTTAAGGATCTGCTGCGCGCCGAAACTTTTTTTGACGTCTTCAAGCCTTAGGCTCATTTTTTTCCTCGTCATAGAAGGCGCAGAGCGCTTTCAGGGTAAAATCGGGGTCGAATTCGGAATTCGGGAAGACCTCTTTCGCGGCGTCATGGAAAAGCTTCGAGCCGCCGCCCGTGAACACCACGCTTTTGAAGCTTTCCCCTAAGAGTTCCCTCTCGGCCTTTTTCAAAAGCTCGATCAGTCCGAACGTCAGAATTCCGCCTATGCCGTTGGCCATCGAGGATTCCGAGCAGGAGCCGATGAGTCCGTCCGTCTTTTCCGGGAACTCGAGATCTTTGAGCTGAGCCGCTTTCTCCCTCAAACTGTTCCACTGCAGCCTAGCGCCGGGAACGATGGTACCGCCGACAAACCTTCCTTCCGCGTCGAGGATCTCCGTAGTCAGAGCCGTGCCGGCGTCGACGCTCACGGCTGGGAAAAGGCCCCTTCTGTGAAGAAGGTAGACGTTGGCGGCCCTGTCAGCTCCCGGCGCCATACCTTTAACGACGATGGAATTGGGAACTTTTTTGGCGACCTTCTCCCAGGTCAGCTGCGAAATGCAAACACCCGGATAAAAGGAGGAAAAGGAGGCTAAAAATTTGGCGCTCAGTTCTGGCACGACGGAAGCGAAGACGCAGCCTTCGAAAACTCTTTCCCCGAAAGCGGCCTTAAGGGACGCTGAGTCCAGGTCGGAAAGAAATCCCCTTCCCACTATTTCGCCCTTTTCAAAAAAACCGCAGGCTACCCTGGTATTGCCTATGTCGACGGTCAGGATCATTTCAGAGAGTCAACGGCAGGGTTAGGGTTAGGATGCCGCCGCCGCGGTACACTTTCACCTTCGTTTCCTTGTTGCCTTCCTCGGAAAGGAAAGCTTTGGCGAAAGTCTCCCTGTCGTAGACCTGGACTTCGCCAACTTGCAGAAGGATATCCCTGGCCTTGATGTGGGCGGCCGCGGCGGCCGAGCCGGGCTCGACGTTGGAGATGTACATCCCGTCAACGGCGGGCAAACCCTCCTCTTCCCTGAGGACGTCGTCGAGCCCCACGGCCATCATGCCGCTCTTAAGGCAGCTCTCCATGTAGATCTTGTTGTAGTTTTCATTTTCCTGCGGCGCGGAAGCGCAGCCGAAGAGCAATAGAGCGAAAAGGAAAAGCGTAAGGCGTCTCATAATCATCTCCCGGAGCCGCGCAGCACCGCGACGATCGTTTTGAAAAGTATCTTGACGTCCAGCAGAAGCGTCCAATTGTCAATGTATTCCAGATCAAGGCTTATCCAGCGCTCTATCGGCAGCGTGTGCCGCCCAGAGACCTGCCAGAGGCCTGTCATGCCGGGCTTCATGGAAAGGCGGCGCCTTTCGCCCGGGGCGAAATGCTCGACTTCCTCTGGAAGAGAGGGCCTGGGACCAACCAGGCTCATGGAGCCCAAGACGACGTTCCAGAGCTGCGGCAGCTCGTCAAGCGAGAAGCGGCGCAGGAAGCGGCCCACTGGCGTCACCCTCGGATCCCTTTCCATCTTGAAGGCCCAGCCGTCCACTTCGTTTTTATCTAAAAGCTCCTCTTTCTTTTCCTCGGCGTCGGCGACCATGGAACGGAACTTGTAGAGCGTGAAAAGGTGTCCGTTGCGGCCCACCCTCGTCTGCCGCCAGAATACGGGTCCGGGGCTGCTCTGCTTCACGAGTATCGCGATGATAAGGAAAAGCGGCGAGAGCAGAATTAGCAGCAAAAAGGCGAAAACTTTGTCGAAAATGAGCTTAAGCGTGAGCGCGCCGAGATCCGGCGTAGTTTTGTTCAGAGAGAGAGCGTTCACTCCCTCGTTCCTGGAGACTCTGATCTTCTCGAAGCCCTTGCCGGTCGGGAAATAGCAGACGGTTTGCAGGCCCATTATGCCGCCGGCCTTTATGAGGCTAAGGAAACGGAACAGTTCCTCCAAGGGGCAGAAGCAGGCGATCTCGTCGACCTCGCCGTCGATCAGAGCCTTCGTCAGCGTCTCCTCGTCCAAGCCTTCCAAATTGAGGACGCAGACCTGTTTCGCGCCCCATTCGCTGTAATGCTCGAGCGTCTTCCTTTCCTCCTCGCTCTCGGGTCCTTTCCTCAGAATGAGCAGATGAAAATCGTCCTGCCTGTCCTTTATGACGCGGTAGCGCTTCAAAAAGAGCTCCTTCAGCTCCAGGATCCCGGCGGTAAAAAGTCCGGTACCGACCACGACGATACGGGCGGTGTATTCCAGCTTGAAGACGAAAATGAGCGTCATCAAAACGACCGTGCTGAGAAGCGAACCTTTGAGCAGCAATATCCTCCTCGCCTTCCAGTCATGCTGCTTTTCAGGCGCGTACAGACCGTAGTGCCCCAGGCAGAAAGGCCACACCAGCATGCAGGCCGGGAGCGTCCACAAAAGCTCCTTCAGGAAGAAGCCCTCGGCGTAAGGGGAAATGTCGGGGAACCATCCGGGAAGCCCCGTGGCGTTGTAAGCGTACCAGCTTGAGAGCGCGAAACGCACTCCGTAGGCCAGAAGCAATCCCAGCGCGGCGCAAGCCGCGTCGCTCCACATCATCAGACGGAGATAGGAATACTGTCGGTGATAGAGCATTTAGGCGTAAACTTCCAAAAGGCGCTTCAAAAGATTGGAGGGCGGGACGTTCCTGTCCCAGCGGCCGTCCTCGAAAAGCGAGATGTGCCCGGTCTCCTCGGAAACGCAGATAACGAGAGCGTCAGTCTCCTCGCTCAAGCCGAGGCCCGCGCAGTGACGCGTTCCCATAAGCTGGGCGAGCTGCTTTGTGCTGAGAGGCACGTGGCAGGCCGCCGCGTGGATCTTCCTGCCGATGACGAGGACCGCGCCGTCGTGCAGAGGCGATTTGGGGTAAAAGATGTTCAGAAGCAGCGGGGTGGAAACATCGGCGTCTATGACGACGCCGGAAGGAGCGACGTAGCCGTGCAGCCCCACGTGCCTTTCAATGGCGATGAGGGCGCCGCACTTCTGCTCGGAAAGGGCTGTGACGGCGTTGTAGATCTCCCTTACGGGAGCGTTCGTCTGCTTCGTCCTCTTGAAGGTCGTGTTCTTGCCAAGCTCGGTAAGGCCGCGGCGCAGCTCCGGGGCGAAAAGGATGACAATGCAGATCACGATGGAGGGCAGCAGGTCGGAAATGAGCGTCCTGATCGTCATCAGAGGCAGCGCATTCGCCAGGATATAGACCAGAGCCAGAACGCACAGGCCCTTAAGGAGAGAGACCGTGCGCGTCCTCGAAGCGAAGGAGATAATGAGGTAAAAGACCACCGCCATTATCACTATCTCGACGATGTCCCACACCCCCGGGTGCAGGATCGCCATGTAGCGGCGCAGCTGCGCTATGGAAAACAAATGTCCCGTCATAGTTCTGATTTCATTGTTAATAATAATTTTAGCAAAAAATCGAGACGGAGTGCCACTTGAATGCTCGGGGCGATTTTGACATAATTTAAGGGTAACCAACGCACTTTTCAAGAGTATGAACAAAGAACTTCTTCTGATCGCCGATTTCGGCGCCCACAACAACCAGAAAGTGGCGAAACAGGCCAGGTCCGCCAAGGTCTACTGCGAAGTTTTGCCCGTGGAAAAACTGACCGCTGAACTGAAACCGAAAGCCATCGTCGCCATCGGCGACGACGAGGCCGCCTGCGACCTGAGCGTCCTCAAAAGCTACAACGTTCCCGTCCTGGCGGAGGGCAACGTCAAGTCCAACGAGGAATTCCTCTCCTTCATAACTTCCTGCGGCTTCAAGCAGGACTGGACGGTCGAATCCTTTATTGAGAACGCCGTTGAGGAGATCAAAAAGACCGTCGGCGACAAGAAAGTCTTGTGCGCCCTCTCGGGCGGCGTCGACAGCTCAGTGTGCGCCGCGCTGGTGCACCGCGCCATCGGCGACCAGCTGACCTGCGTCTTCGTCGACCACGGCCTTATGCGCAAGAATGAGCCTGAATCCATCGAGAAGATCTTCAAGGAGACCTTCAAGATGAACCTCATCATGATCGACGCCAGGGAGCGCTTCCTCACTAAGCTGGCCGGCGTTGACGATCCGGAAAAGAAGCGCAAGATCATCGGCGAGGAATTCATCAGAGTCTTCGAGGAAGAATCCGCCAAATTAGGCAAAATGGACTTCCTACTTCAGGGCACCATCTACCCCGACATCATCGAGAGCTTCTCCAAAAAAGGCATGGTCAAATCGCACCACAACGTGGGCGGCCTGCCCGAGGATGTCGACTTCCAGCTCCTTGAGCCCATTAAATGGCTCTTCAAAGACGAAGTTAGAAACGTCGGCACCGCCCTCGGCCTCCCCGAGGAGCAGGTCTGGCGCCAGCCCTTCCCGGGCCCCGGACTCGGCGTCCGAGTCGTCGGCGCGATCACCAGGGAAAAGCTCACGGCCGTCCGCGAAGCCGACGCCATCTGGCGTGAGGAGATCAAGAACGCCGGTCTCGACAAGCAGATCTGGCAGTATTTCGCGGTCTGCCCCGGCTTCAAGTCTACTGGCGTAAAAGACGGCCGCCGCACGTTCGCGGAAGCCATCTGCCTGCGCGCGATCTTGTCTTCCGACGCGATGAGCGCGGAAGTGGCGCAGATCCCCTACGAGCTGCTCCGCAAGGTGGCGGTCCGCATCGTGGCTGAGGTTCCTGGCGTGAACCGCGTGCTGTACGACATCACGCCGAAACCGCCGTCAACGATCGAATTTGAATAACCGCATTCTTCGCCAAATTGGCGTATATCCCTTGGCAAACAGGCTTCGCTAAGTTTGCTTACGGGATACACGCCACATTTGGCTCAGAGCGCGTTCATCGCAAATTCTCGCGGAGCGAAAAAGAAGAACGCACCCCCAAGCGAACTCACGGAGGACGCAGATCAAGGCAATGCACGCGTAGTCCGTAAGCGGGGGGGCGTTCTTTTTTCGCGCAGCGAACAGCGTTTTCTGCTACAATGAAATCGATGGATATCAAAGCGATTATCAACAAGCTTAAAGCGGCGCGCGGCGTCTCGGATGCCGAGCTGGAAGCTCTTCTGTCGACAGAAGACACTGACGCTGTTTCATATCTTGCCGCCTGCGCCAGGGAAGTCCGCGAGAAGATCTACGGAAAAGCCGTATACGTAAGGGGCCTCATCGAGTTCACGAACTATTGCAAAAACGGCTGCTACTACTGCGGCATCAACTGCGGAAATACGAAAGCCGACCGCTACCGCCTCAGCGATGAAGAAATATTGGGCTGCGTTAAAGAGGGATATGAACTCGGGTTCCGAACTTTCGTCCTGCAGGGCGGCGAGGATCCATATTACACCGACGACAAGATCATCTATTTGGTTCGCGAGATAAAGGCGATGCATCCGGATTGCGCCGTGACGCTTTCCATTGGAGAGAAAAGCGAAGCGAGCTACCGCGCTTTCTTTGAAGCGGGCGCCGACCGCTATCTTCTCCGCCACGAGACCGCCTCGCCCGAGCATTACGCGAAACTGCATCCCGCCAATCTCTCTTGGGAAAACCGCATGAACTGCCTTAAAACGCTACGCGAAATAGGCTTTCAGGTAGGCTGCGGCATGATGGTCGGTTCCCCTTTCCAAACGACAGAAAACATTATCGCTGACCTTCGTTTCATCTCTGAATTCAAACCCGACA
This sequence comes from bacterium, assembly GCA_017650925.1. GTDB lineage: Bacteria > Auribacterota > UBA3054 > UBA3054 > UBA3054 > UBA3054. Next base: position 39,691 of record JAGCDY010000072.1, on the reverse strand, counting down.
TGTGCGGCATCGGTCCTTTCATTCCCCATAAAGACACGATCTTCAAAGATGAGCCGCAGGGCGGACTGATGCTGACGCTGAAGCTCCTTTCCATCATCCGCCTTCTGGTCCCTGACGTTCTGCTGCCGGCCACCACCGCGCTTGGCACGATCGATCCCGAGGGCCGCGAAAAAGGCTTAAGGCACGGCGCGAACGTCGTCATGCCGAATCTGTCGCCGGTAAGCGTCCGTGACAAATACGCGATCTATGACGGGAAGATCTGCACCGGCAGCGAATCGGCGGAATGCATCAAGTGTCTTTCCGCCCGGGTAGCCTGCGCGGGCTACGAGATCGTAGTCGACCGCGGCGATCATAAAATCGCTTGACGCTGCGCGAAAAAAAGAACGCACCCCCCGCTCACGGACTACGCGTGCATTGCCTTGATTTGCGTCCTCCGTGAGTTCGCTTGGGGGTGCGTTCTTCTTTTTCGCTCCGCAATAAGCGGTAAGCTCAACTTCTCAATGAATGGAACTTCTCGATCAGGGTGTTCGTTGAGGAATCGTGTGCAAGAGGCGCGCCGGCGTTCTCCAGTTCCGGCAGGATCTTTTTGGCCAGGATCTTGCCAAGCTCCACTCCCCACTGATCGAAACTGTAGATGTTCCAGATCACGCCCTGCGTGAAGATCTTGTGCTCGTAGAGAGCGACGAGCTGTCCGAGCGTTCCGGGTGTCAGTTCTTTCGCCAGGAGAGAGTTCGTGGGACGGTTGCCCTTGAAGGTCTTGTGCGGGATCAGTTCGGGAGGAACGCCCTCTGCTTCCAGCTGCTCCTTGGTCTTGCCGAAAGCAAGGGCTTCCGTCTGGGCGAAGTAGTTGGCCATCAGTTTGACGTGATGGTCGCCGACGGGGTTCAAGGTCTTGGCGAAGCCGATGAAATCGCAGGGAATGAGCTTGGTGCCCTGGTGGATCAGCTGGTAGAAAGCGTGCTGGCCGTTGGTGCCGGGCTCGCCCCAGATGATGGGACCGGTCTGGTAGTCGACTTCTTCACCTTCTTTTGTGATGTATTTGCCGTTAGACTCCATATCGCCCTGCTGGAAGTAGGCCGCGAAACGGGAAAGGTACTGATCGTAAGGCAGGATGGCCTGGGATTCGGCGCCGTAGAAGTTGTTGTACCAGATGCCTAAGAGCGCCATGATGACAGGCAGGTTCCGGTCAAAGGGCGCCGTGCGGAAATGCTCATCCATTGTGTGGTAGCCCGCGAGCATCGCTTTGAAATTCTCGGGGCCGATGGCGATCATAAGGGAAAGGCCAATGGCGGAGCAAAGCGAATAGCGGCCGCCCACCCAGTTCCAGAAGGGGAACATGTTGGCGGTGTCGATGCCGAACTCGGAAACTTTTTCAGCGTTGGTGGAGAGCGCCACGAAATGTTTCGCGACAGCTTTCTCGTCGCCCAGTTTTTCCAAGAGCCAGGTCTTGGCGCTCTGGGCGTTCGTCATCGTTTCCAGCGTCGTGAAAGTCTTGCTGGCTACGATGAAGAGCGTTTCCTCGGCGTTGAGGTCTCTTAGTATTTCCGCGATATGCGTGCCGTCGACGTTGGAGACGAAACGCACGGTAAGGTCGCGCTTAGAGTAGTGCCTTAAGGCTTCATAGGCCATGACCGGGCCTAGGTCGGAACCGCCGATGCCGATGTTGACGATGTTCTTCAGGGGTTTCCCGGTGAAGCCAAGCCATTTTTCATTGCGGACCAAGTTCGCGAAAGCTTCCATGTGCTCCAAGACTTCCCAGACTTCGGGAACGACATCCTTGCCGTCGACGTAGACGTGCGCGTCCTTGGGCTGGCGCAGCGCGGTGTGAAGGACGGCCCTGTTTTCGGTCCTGTTGATCTTCTCGCCCGAGAACATGGCGTCGATCTGAGTCCTCAAATCAGCTTCTTCGCAAAGCTTGAGGAGAGTCTTCAGGATCTCGTCGTTGATGAGGTTCTTGGAATAATCCAAGTACCAGTCCCCCGCTTCGGCGGAGTATCTCTTTGCTCTATCGGGATCGGATCTGAAAAGTTCTTTTAATTCGGGGAGCCCATTTTCTTTCAGGGCTTTCAGTTCATTTGCGGACTTGTATTGCGAAAACAGCATTTTGGTTCCTTAATTCATTAATCCGGGATGTAAAGGCGCTGGCCGACCTTGAGGGCGTTGGCGTTTCTAAGTTCGTCCTTGTTGTAGCGCAGGATCTTCTTCCACTGCTGGGAATCGCCGTAGAATTTCTGGGCTATGCCGTAGAGCGTGTCGCCGCGCTGGACCTGGTAGACCTTCGGACGGCGGGTGGGCCTGGGCTGCGGCGTGGGATTCGCAGGAGCGGCTTTGTAGCTCTGGATGACTTGGGACCCGGGCAGGGGCGTGAAACTGTCCTTAGCGGTCGTTTGAGGGGTGTCGAAGGCGCTGCTGGCGACGGTCACAGGCTTAGACTCGAGCTGATTGTCCATCGGCACAGGAGGCAGGGAGCGCAGGGCTTTTTCCTGGGCCGCGAGCTGCTGCTGAACTTCCTCTCTTCTGGCTTTCTCGTCATTGACAGCTTCGTTGGCGGCCGCGATCCTTCTCTGAAGTTCCGCGTTCTCGCGCTTGATGTCCTCCGCTTCGATGCGGGTGACTCCGCCGTTCTCCTTGTTCAGCTCGCCGCGCAGATAGGCGATCTGGGTGTCCTTGGCGGTGTTCTGCTTCTGGAGGGCGGCAATGTCTTTCCTAAGCGACGTGATCTCCTCTGAGATGTCCTTGGCGGCCACGCCGTCGGGAAGCGTCAGAGCCGCGGTCTGGCTCTCGAGCTCTTTTACTCTGGCGTCTTTGATAGCCAGCTGTTTTTCGAGAGCCGCGTATTCGGAATTCTTGTCAGCCAAAGCCAGGGCGAGAGCCTGGGCTTTCTCGGCGCTGTCCTGGGAGGATTTCGCTTCAGAGAGCGCCTGGGCCGTCTCCGCTCTCAAAGACTGGAGCTGGGCTTCCGTGGCGGCCTTCTGGGTGGCCAGTTCGGCGTACTTGCTTCTCAGAAGCTCGAGTTCCTTCGTCTGGGCCTTGCCGGCCTCGCCGTTCTTTATGCGGGCCTTTAGGGAGGCGTTCTCCTCCCTGAGCCTGGCGTTGACCTCGTCGAGGCTCCTGACCCTGGTGGCCAGGCTGCCGTTGTCGTTTTTAAGCTTTATGACCTGCTGGGCCAGTTCGGGGCCCAGTTCGGCGGAGCCGAGGTTCTTTAAGAGGGCGGCCACGTCGTCAGTGTCTTTCAAGGCCATGAGGCGTTTTTCAAGCCCTTCCTTCTGCTCGTTCAAGAGGGAGACCTGATCCTTCAGTTCCGTTATTTCGCGTTTGAGCTTCTTGGCTTCCTCTTTGCTCTCGTCGAGAAGCTTGGCGTTCTTTTCGTTGGCTTCCGCCACCGCGGCGGCCACGGCTTTCTCACGCTCTTCCTTTATCGTTTCCTCAACGTTCTTGGTAGAGGCTTTCTCCTCTTTCTTCTGGGACTTGGCGAAGAGCTCCAGGTTGTGCTCGGCGTCCTGCTTCCAAGCCTGGGCCTGGCGGCGCATATCCTCGGATTTCGTCACTTCCATGAACTTGCCGTACCATTTGGCGGCGTTCTTGTAATCGTCTTCTTCCTCGTAAGCTTGGGCCATGGCCAGATAAGCTTTGTCGTAATTGGGGTCGATGGCGATAGCCTTGGCGTACTGCTCCCTGGCGCCCTGGTAGTCTCTCTGGGTAGTCAGGAGAAGGTCGCCGGCGTTCATGGCTTTGTCGGTCTCGGGGAGCTCTTTCTTACAGGCCGTGAGGCCCAAAAGGAGCGCTAACAAAAGTAGGGTGATTCGCATATTGTTTCCTCTTTTGGCTTAACGAGCGCCCGCCAGTCTCTGATAACGGGCGGTAACTTGCTTTGTGAGGGTTGAGTTGTCGTTTTCATCGACGAGTTCCAGATAGTAGGAGAAGTTCTCCAGAGCCTTCTCTTCCTGTCCGAGCAGCTCATAGGCCACGCCTTTCAAGGCGTAGCTGTTGGGGTACGTGCCTTTCTTTTCCGTGACGACGTCGAAATACTGGATGGCTTCCTCGCATCTGGCTCTGTTCATGTTCTCGTCGCCTCCGCCCTTTATCTGGGTGAAGGCGTTCAGACCGAGCTGATAGTAGGCCCTGTAATCGTCATCGTTCATGGCGACCGCCTTCTGCAGGACGTCGCGGGCTTCCTCATATTTGTTCTGGTTCATGAAGCGCGTGCCTTCCGCCAGGAGCTGATCGTAGGATTTGGCTTGGGAAAGCTTCTGCTCGACGTCTTTCTCGAGGGCCTGCTTCCTCTCCTCCTCCTCCTTCTGGGCCAGCTTCTTGGCTTCCTCCTCTTTCTCGCGCATCTGCCTCAGCTGAGTCTCGGCCTGGTTGTAGCGGGCCTGGATCTCCTTGACCTTCTGGTTGGCGGCGGCGAAAGCCTCGCTGTCCTTCTGGCACCAGGTCGCGTAGGACTGGTAGCTTCTCAGGGCGTTCAGGAGTTCCTCATCCTGGAATTCCGTGGAGTAGATGTCGCCAATTTCGCCGTAGAGGTAGCCTCTGGCTGGGTCGGCCTTCAGGGCCTTCTCGTAATTTTTGATGGCTTCCTTCATCTTCCCTTCCAGGCGGCAGAGCCTGCCGTCGTGCTCGAAGGTGTCGGCGTCAGCCTTGGCCTTGGTCTTGGGATCGACCTCTTCCGGGGGCGGATCGGGCTTGTCGACTATCGTCACGGAAGCGGCGCCTTCCTTCTTCTCGGGCTCCTCTTCCTCCACGTTCTTTTCAGGCAGCCTGAAAGTCGTATAGAGCGCCCTGGCGCCCTGGGGATCGAGTTCGGCGTATTTCCTGAAACTGTCGGCCGCCTTCACGGGGTCGTCGAAATTCTCGCGGTAAATGTAGGCGAGCTGCAGCGGGATCTTCTTGTTCTTCGGGAGCTCGGCGCCGGCTTTCTCGAGATAGCGCACGGCCTCGCGCCAGTTCTTGGCGCGCTTGTAGCAGTTGCCGATGACGGCGTACAATTCGCCCCTGGTGTCCCCGGCCTTGATCGCCTTGATGTAAGCGTCCGCCGCCTTCTCATAGTCGCCCTGGCGGAAGTAGGCGTTGCCGAGGTCGCAGAGAGCCTCCTTGTTGTCGGGCATGCAGAAAACGGCGTTCTCGAGGCAGATCCTCGCTTCCTCGGATTTCCTCAGGCGCTGGTAATAGGCGCCCAGGCCCATCCAGGCAAGGCCGTTCGTCTGCTGGGAAAGCGCCAATACTTTCGAGAACTCGCCGCCGGCGTACTCGTCGTGGTTCTGCTTCAGATAGCAGTAGCCCAATCCTAGGCGGATCTTCTGCTCTTCCGGGAATTTCTGTTTCAGCTCGTAGTAGATCTGCTGGGCTCTGCCGTAGTCGCCCAGATTGATAGCCCTCTGGGCTTCGTCCAGCGAGCTCTTAAGGTTGGAGGCGGAATCCCGGCAGGCCGAGACCAGCATGAAAGCGCCTACGCAGATCATTATGAATAAAGCGAAAGCCAGTTTTTTCATTAGAAAGAATTCTCCTCGGAAGGCGTCGCCCCCTTCTTCACATCGCTGACATAACTCTTGAGGGCGGATAAAGCGACTTCGCGCATTTCAGCGTAACGTTTGGCAATTTTGAGCTTCCTTTCGTTGAAACCGAGAAGGTCATGAGTGACCAAAACCTGGCCCGAGCAATGCGGACCGGCGCCGATACCGATCGTCGGAATGCTGAGCATATCCGTTATCTCGGCCGCGAGCTTGGAGGGGATCATCTCAAGGACGACCGCGAAAGCGCCCGCTTCCTGGACGGCCAGGGCGTCCCTTTTGATCCTTTCGGCGTCGTCCTTGCTTTTGCCCTGGACGGAATAGCCGCCCAGCGTCAGAACGGACTGGGGCTGAAGGCCGACGTGTCCGCAGACCGGAATGTGGGCTTCCGTCAAAGCCTTGATGACAGGCTCGGCGGATGTTCCGCCTTCGAGCTTCACCGCCGCGGCGCCGCCTTCCTTGATGAAGCGCCCGGCGTTGATGAGAGCCTGCTCGACGCTGACCTCGTAGGACAAAAACGGCATGTCGGCCACAACGGGAACGCCTTTGGCTCCGCGCACGGTCATCTGGGTGTGCCAGAGCATCTGCTCCATCGTAATGGGCAGCGTGCTGTCGTATCCGGCGATGACGTTGGAAAGCGAGTCGCCGACCAATATAAAGTCGACGCCGGCTTCCGCCAGGATATCAGCCATCAGGGCGTCGTAACCGGTCAGGAAGACCAGTTTCTCGCCCGCGAGATATTTTTCTCTAAGTTTCTTTAAGCAACTCATTTTTGCAAAATAAAATTCTACTAGTTTTGAGAATATTTATTTTAGCAAAAATCAGATCGTTATGATACCCGCTCCCAGAACTTCGCCGGAACGGTAGATGACGCCGGCCTGGCCGGCGGCCGCGGCCCGCTCCGGAAGGGCGAATTCCAGTTCTGTTTGGCCTTCCGGGAGGACTCTGACAAGGCACTTTTTGGGAGTGCTTACGGATCTTATCTTGGCCTCCGCCTCGAAGGTCTCTGATTCGGGCTTAACCAGCCAGCGCGTGTCGCTTAGCGTCACGATTTTCTGCTCCAGGTCTTCGTTGCCGCCTATTACGACGCTGTTATTTTCCTTGTCGATCCTGACGACGTATTTTCTGACCAAATGGGCGCCTATCTTTTTCCTCTGCCCGATGGTGTAGGAGGGAAGGCCGACGTGCTCCCCTACGACGTTCCCTTCGGTGTCTACGATGTCACCGGGAACGAACGATCCCGGCTCTCTCTCCCTCAGGAAAGCTTCGTAGTCGTCGCCGGGAATGAAGCAGATCTCCTGGCTGTCATGCTTGGCGGCCACCGGGATGCCTTTTTCGCCCGCGATCCGCCTCACTTCCTCTTTAACGTACTCCCCGAGCGGGAAGACGATCCTTCTTATTTGCTCGGGAAAGAGCCGGGAAAGGAAGTACGACTGGTCTTTTTTTATGTTCTTCGCCTGGAAGAGACGGCCGTCCTTTACGACGGCGTAATGTCCGGTGGCAACTTTATCGCAGCTTTCCCTGTCTGCAAAAGCGATCAGGTTTTTGAATTTGAAATTCGGGTTGCAGTTGACGCAAGGGTTCGGCGTACGCGCGAAAAGATACTCATCTATGAAAGGCTTGACGACGCAGCTTTCGAATTCGCTCCTAAGGTCGAGGAGAAAAAAGGGCAGCTTGAGATGCTCGGCCACGCGCTTGGCGTCCTCCGCTCCCAAACTTCCCGCGTCGCTCATCAAAAAGTGACAGAGCAAAACGTCGTGCCCGGCCTCTTTCAAAAGCAGGGCGCTGACCGCGGAGTCGACTCCGCCGCTTATCGCAACCGCAATTTTCATAAACTTAAAAGGTCTTCCTGCCTTGGTGAGGATGTTTGGACTTCCGGCTCTTTTTCTTTTGGGGAAGGCTCCTCTATTTTGCCGCCTTCCGGGAAGGCCATGGAATAAAGTCCGCTTCCCTTGGCCGCTTCCGTTTTATAGAGCGCGGTGTCGAGTCCCTTCACCCTGGCGGTGAAGTCGCCCGGCTGTTCGCTCTCATCTGATATGGCGCGGAAAGCCTGGAAAATGTGGGAGTCGAATTCGTCGGCCCTGAAGAGGGCCATCGCTTCCGGCGTCTGGGGAAGGCAGGGAGAGCCGAATTCCTGCTTGCCGTGGTGGCTCACTATTATATGCTGCAGCTGAAGTTTTAAGCTTTCCGGGAAGCCTTCAATTTTGTCGCAGGCTTTGCCAACTAGTTCGCTGCCGATTACGATGTGGCCCAAAAGGCGCCCCGCGGTCGTGTATTCCGTAGCGACGAAGCCGCCCATCTCATAGAGTTTTCCGATGTCGTGAAGCATGGCGCCCGCGATCATAAGGTCGCGGTCCAGTTTCGGGTAGAGGTCGCTGAAAGCGTCGGCCAATCTGACGACGCCCAAGGTGTGCTCTAAAAGCCCGCCCACGGTCGCGTGGTGCATGGCCTTGGCGGCGGTGTGCGTCTTGAATTCCTTGACAAATTCAGCGTCTTCGAAGAAAGAGGCCAGAAGCTTCGCGACGAAGGGATCCTTCACTTTCGCGCGGTAGCTTTCCAATTCCGCGAACATCGCCTTGCGGTCGTAGGGAGAGACCGGGCGCAGAGCGGAAAAATCGATTTCGTCGTTTTCCGTGACGGTGCGGGCGTCGAAGATCTTCAGCTGCGCTTTGCCCTCTCTGGAAGAGACGCTGCCCGTAACTTTGGCGATGGTGTTCGGCTCGAGCACGACAAAAAGTCGTTCCACATCATCGAAAATAGTGGAGCCGATGGTCCCGGAAGCGTCTGAAAACGCGACGCTCAGATACGGGTTGCCGTTCTTGGCTTCCCTTTTCTCTCTTTGCAAGACCACGAAAAAATCGTCAACTCTGTCCCCTTCGCGCAATTCTTTTATGAATTTTCTCATGTCACTCCTCTATGAATTCCTTGTAAACGGCGATCGGCGTCAGATTGCCCCAGCCGGCGAAATCGCTTCCCGCTCCGGCCTTCTTCGGTTCCAGGCACTGCTCGGGAGAGATGTTCTCCCAGACCGTGCCGGTCTTCAAAAAGAGATTGAGGCAGGCGTTGTAATAGCGCTTGGCGAAATATTTCGCCTCTTTGACCGCTCCGTTCTCTTTAAGGCCTCTCAGGGCCATATAAGTCGTGCAGGGCCAGTTGGAGCCGAGCCAGTAGCCTGTCTCCGGTTCGTAGGGAGTTTCGCAGGGCGGAAGACACGGGAAAGGCACCGGGCGGTTGAAGATCTTTTCGTCCATCAGGACCTTGATGATTCCCGGCAAACGTTCGGGCGGAACGACCTGGGCGACGAGCACCCAGAGCGATCCGACGTGGTAGCGCGGGATAGGCTTTCCTTTATAGCTGTCGAAGTAGAAGCCCAATTCCGGATCGTAGCACAATTCGTTGATGGCTTTCTTCAGGGCGGCGTGGCGTTCTTTGAATTCCTTGGCGTCCTCGGGAAGCTCGATCACTTCCGCGATACGGCTCATGCACAAAGCGTTCAGGGCCATCTGAGAGCTCATGTCGATCCAGTCCATCTGCTTGTTCCAGGAGTAGAGCGGGTTCCCAGCCACCGCCTTGCCGAAATGATTGTCAAGGAGCCAGTACTCCGGCTTGAACTTGATGCCGCTCTCGATGTCGTCCTTCCAATTCTCCGGCATTCTGGGAAGGTTGTCCATGCCGCAGCCCAAGGCGTCGCCGAAGTAGAGGCCGTCCGGCTGGCGGTAAGTCTTTTCGCAGAAGAGATAGAACTTCTTCAGGGAGGGATAAACTTTTTTAAGACGTTCCTTCCCTGTCTTGCCATTGGAGTAGAGCTCCCACTCGGCCCAGGACAAAAGCGGCGGGTTCCAGGAAATGGGATGGCAGCCGTTCCAGGCCGGCTTGCCGTCATAGCTGAATTCGCGGCAGATGGCGCCGTCCTCGGTCTGCAGATTGTAGAAGTTGTCCAGCGAGGTCGTGACCGGGAGCGTCATGTCGTACTTGGCCCACATGACGCAGAAGCAGGTGTCCCAGACGAAAAGGCCCGAGAAGCCGCCTCCCGTGGCCAAACGGGGCAGGATCTCCCTTTTCGGGGGATTCCTCTTGAGGGCCTCCTCGCCCTCCCTCATTTTTTTGCGCGCGATCTCGAAAGCCGCGTTGTAATATTTTTCCTGAAGCTCTTTAGAAAATTCGCCGTTCACGACTTTTTCCGTGTCGGCGACGTAGTTGGTGAAAACTGCCATGGAAGTTCCCGTCCAGATGATTAAAAGTAAAAGCAGTAAATTTCGCATGCTTATTCCCAGCGGTTGGTAACGGCGCTCTTCATCTGACCTTTCTCGTCATACTGGAATCTGACCGTCAGTTTGTTGGCGTTGTCTTTCATTTCCCACTCGCCCACGCGCAGTCCGCCCTTCATCTCGCCCTTCAGTTCCGAACCGTTCTCGGGGTCGTGCAGCTCCCAGATACCGCAGCGCTCGCCCTTTTCGTAATTGCCTTTGGAAATTACGGAGCCGTCCGGCGCGTACATGTAGCAGACACCCTCCTGGCGTCCCCCTCTGTAGATGGTGGTCGCGGCCAAATAGCCGTTGGTGTTGTACTGGGTCCAGAGTCCTTCCTCTTTTCCGTCGCGGTAGGAGCCGGTGCCAGCGAGCACGCCGTTAACGTGATAGCGCTTCCACTCGCCGCTTGCCTTGCCGGCTTCGTCGAACTCGCCTTCCGATGAGCGTTTGCCGTTCTCGTGGTAGTAGACCCAGAAGCCGACTCTGAGATCGTTTTTCATCTCGCCCTCGGCTTTGATCCTAGTGTTCGGATGGAAGAAATACCAGTAGCCGACCTTCTTGTCCTTGATGGTGAAGCCGTGGACCAGAAGATTGCCGTTGGGGTAATTGGCGGAGACTTCCTCCGCGCCCTCGGGAGGAGCGACCGGTTTGGGCATGCGCATTGGTTCCTGCGCGGGGGCCTTCATGGGAGGCTTCTTGGCTTCGGCTTTCTCAAGCAGGCTGGCCGGATCGAAATCCGCGCGCGTGGGAACTTCGCTGCCTAGTGCGCAGAGGGGAAGTAAGAAAACGAGAAGAAAAAACTTATTCCTCATAACCGTCGTAAAGCTGTATTTCGTTAAAGCGGGAGCGCTGCCAGTTCAAGGTCTGGATGCACTGGAGCTTGATTTCGCTCACTTCCTGCCTGTTGAATTTATAGACGTATTTTTCCTGCGTGGCTTTGTAGTCGTCCTTTTTGCCGACTTCCTTCCATTCGCCGTCAGATCCTTTTACGCTGACGATAAAGCGCTGCCAGTCCTTGCCGTCGCTGAAGGGATAAAGGACGACCGTGTCGGCTTCCTTGGGCTCCTTCATCTTAACGATGGCTTCGCCTTCGTTCTTCTTGTAGCTTTCCCAGCCGTTGTGGCGGTTTATGAGGCCGTCCGTCAGATAATAGCCGTCGCAGTCGAGGTAGCATTCCGCTTCAACAGGCTGATGATAAGCCAGATTTTTGACCCTTGCGTCGTAGGTCGTGAAGATGCTGGCCGGCAGACCTTCGCTGTTTCTTAAGTTCGGCTGATCGGTCAGACCTCTGCCGTAGCTCACGTACTTGATCTCGGGAAGCTCGGCGCTCGTAAGTGTGACGACATTGGAGCCTGAAATCTCCGCCGCGGCAGGAACGAACTTGCCGTCGGGACCCGCGACCTTGAAAAGGTCGGGATCGTTGCCGTCCGAAGTCTTCAGCCCGTCGTAAACGTTGCTGAAATAGACTTTCGCTTCCGCGCTGCCAAGTACGACTTTTTCCATAACGGGGCTGTAGGGCTTCAGATCCTCATAGCCGTAGACTTCCTTGAGCGCGAGGTTAGAGAGCCTCTCGGTCAGCTGGCGCTTCTTCTTAGGATGGATGTCGCCGAGATCATCGACGAGATCGTAGCTAAGCGCTATGCCGGTCTTGGGGATGTCCAGGGCCTTCATTTGGGCGTCTATGATGTCGGGCCTGTTCTGGTAGACCCCCGAGTGCGCCCAGGGGGCTATTTGGACGTAATAGAAGGGCAGTTCCTCGCCCCAAATTTTGCGCCAGCCTTCCACGAGAGCGTGCATCTTGTAGTAATACGCGCGGGCGCAGGCGCGCTCAATGACTTCGTATTCGCCCTGGTACCAAAGGAAGCCTTTTATGGTGTAGGGAACCAAGGGGGCGATCATGGCGTTGTAGATGGCGCAGGGGTCGCTCGAACCGGGGTCTTCCGGGAAGGAGGGCGGGTATTTGATCTCATTGTGTCCGGAGGCGAGTTTGCCTTTCAGCCCGTTGATCCAGGTCTGGGAGCTCTGAACGAACCACCTGGCTCTGTCAAGGTACTCTTTCCTCTCTCTGTAGAAGGTGTCGGAATTGCCTTTGACCTCTGGATATTCGTCAAAGATCTCGGGCGGAATGTAAGCTCTGATGGGCGTGCCGCCCCAAGAGCTGTTGATGACGCCGACCGGCACATCCAGCTCGGCTCTCAGTCTCTGCGCGAAGAAATAAGCGATGGCGCCGAAACCGTTGAAGGCTCCTTCCCTCACGACTTCCGGGGAACAGACTTTCCAATCCGCGTCGATGTCGGTGGCAATTAGATACCTCGCCCTGACCTTCGGCTCGAAGACTCTGATCAAGGGATCAGTGGCGTTCTTGATCTCTTCTTCACCGTTCTCAACGGCGCCCAAGCCCATCTCCATGTTGGATTGTCCGGAGCAGAACCAGACTTCGCCGACAAGCACGTCGTTGTATTCTAGTTTTTCGCCTTTATCAGACTTTATCGTCAGCGTCTTTCCTTCTCTCACGACCGGCATGGGGTCAAGGTCGACTCTCCACAAACCTTCGTCTGAAACGGTCGTCTTTTTCGTCTGGTCCATGAAGGTCACTTCAACGGTAGAGCCTTTCGTGCCCTGACCCCAGACGGCCACAGGCTTTCCCTGCTGAAGGACCATGTGGTCGGAAAAGACGGTCGAAGTGGAAAGAGGCTGCGTGCCTAAGGCGACGCCGATGGAAACAAGAAAAGCGAAGAGAGCCTGCATATGATCCCTTAATTTTGGAAGGTTATTGTTATCTTCTATATTTTAGCAAAAAATACGCTTCCCTTTAATAAAAAAGCCGCCTCACATGAGGGCGGCTTTTTCGTCAGGCTTTCGGGAAAACCTCCGGGAAGTTTTCTTCCAGCATGTCGACAATGAGAAGGTTCCAGCTGATGAAGCCGCCCTCCTTTCCGTTGTTCATGTCGGCGTTGGGCGCCAGTCCCCCGCCGCAGTCGGCGCAGTAATTCTCGTGCAGGCTGCCGCAGTTGTGCAGGTCCTTTAGAAGAATATCGGCCACTCTCTTCGTCACTTCCCTCGCTTCCTCATGAAGCCCGTAACGGTTGAGCGCAGTTATGTGAAGATAGTTGGCGACCACCCATATCGGTCCCTGCCAGTTGGAATACGGAACGATCATGCACTCGTTGTTGTAACTGGGATCGTCCTTGGCCAAACTTCTCACACCGTAGGGTGAGAGCATGTTCTTATTCATAAGATGCTCTTGAAGGACCTTGCGGCCCTCCTCAATAGGAAGGACGCCGTAGGTCAAAGGAATGTAGTTGCTGAAAGCGTTCCTTCTCACGACATTCCCGTCCCTTCTCCTGTTCCAGAACATGTTTTCGTCCGCGTGATAGAGATGCTTTATGATTGCTTCCTTTAAAGCTTCCGCTTTCTTCCTGTTCTCTTCCGCTTTCTCTTTATAGCCGAGGATCTCCGCCATTTCGGAAAGGGCGAGATACTCGGCGTAAATGTAGCCGTTGACGTCGCAGGAAAGGACCTGGTTTGTGTCTTCGGGAGCGTCGCCGACGGCGGGGTTGTTGTCCGCGCCGGACATCATGGAATCGTACCAGAAGAAAAGTCCCGTAGGCTCGTCGCGTCTTACCTTTTCCCAGCGGAGGATCGTGTTCTCAACTTTCGGGAAAACTTCCCTTCCCCAAGCTTCGTCGTGATTGTCCTTCATGGCGCGCAGGGCGCCTCTCGCGAAGAAAGGCTTCAGGATAAGTGAAGGATGGCGGATCACTTTCTCGTCGGCCCTGACGCAGGCGGGCGTGTCCTCGTTGGGATCGAAGATGGAGAGGAAATTGTCCACCCAATACTTCAAATACTGCGGCCGCGGCTCCTTCCTGTTGCAGAGATGGTTGGCCATGAAATAGGCATCCCAGTCCCACTGCTGGGTATAGAAGCCTCCGGGAATAAGGTAGGGATTGGGTATGGCGCCGCAAGCCGGCCTGATGATATTGGGATAGCTGCTAAGCAGATAGTCGACCAGCTCGCGGTATTTTTCCATATTTCCTTAGTTGCCCAAATTGAGCTTGCTCTTCGGGTAGGCGGTCAGCCAGAAGGTGGCGTAGACCGAATGGTCGTTGTTGTCTCTCAGACGGTAGGAAACGGAAGTATCTATGCACTTCTTCCAGTTCTTGTAGAGAGTGAACTCCATCTCCTGAAGGTCGCCGTGCTGCGCCTCGAAGCGCATATAGCTGCCGAAGCCCCATCCCCTGGTGAGCTCGCGGGCCCAGGTCTTCTGCTGCATCTCCAGCGAGAGCCAGGGCGTGAAGTCGTCGAACCAGAAGCGGCCGCCGGCCGAGATGAGGTTGGAGTAATCGTAGAGATAACGGTAGCTGACGTTCAGGATGAGCTCGTCCTTCCTGCCTCTCAGCCAGCGCGGCAGCGAGGGATGGGAGAGAGCTTTCTGGAGAACGCGCGTGGCGTCCATGTTGGCGCCGAGGTTCGCGAACGTTATGCGTTTATACTTGTCCAGATCCCAAAGCAGGTCGCCCTGGATGTTGAGCCAGTCGGTGGGATCGGACTGGAAAGCGAAGCCGACGGCCGTACTGGCCTGGTATTCCCTGAAGGCCTTGCCCTCGGTGTATTTGCCGCGGTGCGTGTAATGATGGCGGTAATCCTGAGATTTGTAAACTTCGTCGTGATAGTAGCGCTGGCTGATATAAGCCGTGAGATCCAGCAGATTGGCGTTGTTGCCCTTCCTTTCGATCTGGAAAGCGTTCCTGATGCCGATGTCGGCGCCGGCCGCCAGGCCCATTTCGGTGCCGAAGGCCGCGTTGCCGAAGACGCCGGCCTTGGGCTCGATCAAGTGCCTGATCTTCTCGCTGTCGGACTGTACGTATTTCCTCAGCAGCTCGCCGGCGTAGGTGCCCTCGAGATTATACGTGCGGTGCAGCTTGAAGTTCACGTCGACGCCGCCGTAAGGCATGGCGCGGAAGAAAGCGCCCTCGTCCTGGGGACGATAGGCGTCGATGGCCATTCTCGTGTAGCGATTGTAATTCTGGTTGAAATGGTTGACCGGGAAGTTCACGGTCTTGTGGCGCAGAAAGAGTCTTCTGTTGAAGCCGGAAGGCCTGGACGGATTGATCCTGCCGCGCTTCCAGACGTAGTCGTATTCCTCGCCGTCGTTGTAGTTGTTGATGTTGCCGAAGTCCATCGTGAAGCCCAGGTAAGGCTCGATGTTCAGGAAGTTGAAGTAACGCTTCGGCATCGAGATCTTATGGTCCGTCTGAGCCTGCCACATGGTGTAGCTGGCGTGGGCGTCCTGCTTGTCGCTCTGGACGTAATGGTAGTAGCCCGCCGTCGTCTTGCTCTCGTAGTAAACGGGCACTTTCAAGGCCGGAAGCTCCATCACCCTCCGCTTTCTGAAAACGTGCCTAAGTTCAGGCAATCGCTCGTAGGTCGTGTAGAAGCTGTTGACCTGCTTGACGGCGTAGAAGCTGACCTCGTTGTCCTCGCCGATCGGGATCGTGAAGTCGAGCCAGGTGTCGCGCTGGCCGTACCTGTTGTAATCCTCGCGGTAGAATTCATGCACGACGTCCATGTCCTTCATGACGTCGATCTGCCAGGAGAGCAATCCCCTGTTGAGCCAGCCGGCGCCCGGTCCGAAGGTCTGGACGTGCTCCCAAAGGAAGCGGTAGCGGAACTGCTTTTCGTCCTTCTTGTTGTGCTTGTCCTTTTCCTGGATGAAGCGGCGGGCGGTGTCGTCGATGAAGAAGGATTCCCATTCGCCAGCGATCGTCGTGACGTTCGTGAAGACGACGTTGTAGGAACCGTCGAGACCGAAGGAAACGCCGTGCTTGGTGTAATAACCGATGTGCGGCGTCAGCCTAAGCTCTTTGCTGTGGTAGACGTCCAAGGCCAGATCAAAAAAGCCGCCCTTCCTGGAATCGTAGCCGGCCTTGACCTGGACGGGGAAGGGATTGTCGTCCTCGCTCGGAGTGTAAGTCACCTGCGGCAGCCAGAGGAAGGGAATGCCCTCGAACTTGACGAGGCAGTTCCTCGCGGTGACGCGGCTCTGCTCCATGGGATTGTTGAGGTCCGGGACAGCGACGGTGATGTCTTTCGCCTCAAAACTGTACAGGGCGGACTGGTATTCCGGCGGGCAAGTCGTGCAGCGGCCGTCCGTCACGTGCAGGACGTTCTCGTAGGGGTCTTTCACGAGCGTCTTGCCGTAGATGTACCATTTTTTCTCGTACCAACGGCCTTCCTCAAGATCCTTGAAATTGCCGAAGTCGACCTTGGCGTGGGCGTTCTCAAACTGGCCGGCGTAGTTCTCAAGGTTGAAGATGACGTTCTCGCCCAGGATCTCGTAACAGAAGGGACCCATCTCGTTGTCGACGGCGATAGAAGTCTTGTTCATCGCCTCGTAAAGATCTTCAGGCGCGGTATAGGTGACCCTGGTCCAGCCGGGTGAAGTCAGGATCTTCGTTACGGTGTTGTATTCGACGGAATCGGAATAGACGCGGTAGTCTCCGTAAGCCATGACGACGTTTCCTGTGGCGCGCAGGACCGTATTGCTCACGTAAGAAAATTCCAAAGCTTCCACTACCGCCTGTTCCCCTTCGGGCACGGGAGTGATGAACCAGGGTTCGGTTCCCAAGGCAAAGTCAGCCGGCGCGCCATTGCCGGCCTCATAGGCCGACTCTTCGGCGGCCGTAAGCGAAAGGCAGGCTAGGCCCATCGCCAGGATAAAACTCAATATGCGATCACTCATGATATTCCCGAAAGGGGGGTGGAATTTTTAAGTCAAATTTTAGTTCAAAATTATATGGGTCATTCTACCATAGCGCGGGATAAAAGTAAAGGTTGATTTTGAGTTTCCGCGCGTTTCCCAATCTAAGTCTCTACAAGCTAAAAAGTAAGCCCGGCGTCAAGCTAAGTGTGGACATTTTAGCCACTTTCCTGTGGATAAGCTGTGAATAGTTTGTGAGTAACCGGTTGAAAAAGCCCCTTTCAGAGCCCCTTTTTAAATGGGAAAATATTTTCCCAATAAGCCTATTGATTTTTTTTAAAATATGGTAGAATTGGATACAACCACTATTAGATCAGGTAGCACCATGACAAAGAAATCAGAACGCACAAAAAAAGACGGAAACAAAATTAAGCTCCTCCGCATGATGGAACTTTTGCGCAGCTCTGCGACCGAGAAGCACCCCCTTACCATGGAGGACATCACGGCTGAACTTAAAAAGCACGGCATCATGTGCGAAAGGAGGACTTTCGGCAACGACATGAAGCTTCTTATGGAGACCTTCCATGTGAAGAAGACCAAAGTCGGCCGCAAGAACGGCTACTACATCCTCTCCAGAGCCCTGAACGACACTGAGATAAAGATGCTCATCGACACGGTCCAGGCGGCCTCCTTCCTCTCCGACAGCATGACGGAGTTCTTCGTCAAGAAGCTCTCCAGGATCGGCGGCACGGAGCTGGCCAAGCGAGTGAGGGACAATTACATCCTCTTCAATGTCAAAAAGCGCAACAACGTCGAGATATTCGACAACGTAGAGGCCATAAGGCAGGCCCTGACGAAAGAGAAAAAGATCTCCTTCATCTACAACGACCTTAACTATAAGGGCGAGCGCGTGGCCAGGAAAGGCGGCGAAAGGTACCGTGCGACTCCTCTGACGCTGGTGGTCAACGACGACAAATACTACTGCATGTGCCGCGGCGAGGAAGTCAGGATCATAAAATTCCGAGTGGACCGCATGACGGACGTCGCGGTCGAGGAGAAGCTTCCCGTCAAAAAGTCGGAGCTTGACATAAGGAAAGACATCACGAAATATCTGTCGGAAGTGATAGGCATGTTTACGGGCGAGACCGAGAACGTGAATCTTCGCTTCCGAAAGGATCTCGCGGAAATGATCTTCGACCAGTTCGGCGAGAAACTGGAATGCAAGGAAGTCAGCGAAACGGAAGCCGAGACCGTCGTGGCCGTCTCCGTTGCCCCGACCTTCTTCAGCTGGCTAACAAATTTCCAGGGCGGAATCAAGATCGCCGGCCCCATCAAGGTTTTGAACGCCTACAAAGAGTTCCTGAAGAACAACCTTGCCAACGCCTGAAAAAGACTTGATCGAGCATCTTTATTTTTGCCAAAAACAAGCGCGCCCGGTTGGGCGCGCTTGTTTTTTTACAACCTCAGTTCAAAGAGATTTTTTATTGAACCAGGAACACACGAAAACCGACTTGATTGCTGCCGTTGGCAAAGGGTCTGTCACCGCTGCGGTAAGAAGAGCGGCAGTATTGGGCGCTAAGCTTCCAGCCTCCGCCCCGTTGGTCACGGTTAGTTCCAACGCTTGCGCCTTTCGGATCGACTGCATTTCCACCGTACGATCCAGACCAATCCAGGCACCACTCATACACGTTGCCGTGCATATCGTACAATCCCCAGGCGTTGGGAAGATAAGAGCCGACGGTGGTGTGCTGACTATATCCGCCTTTCCCATCATTTTGATTGTAACTGTAGCGACCGACTTCATTCATGTTCGCATCTTCGTTTGTGCCGGTCAGATTCTTCCCACTGTTCAAAGCTGTGGTCGTTTCCGCCCTGCAGGCGAACTCCCACTGCGCTTCCGTGGGAAGGTCAAAGCTTAAACCGGTTTTGTCGCGGAGAATGCCAAAGAACGAATCTTCGTCAACTTCGTTGTTAGCAGGCCAGCCAGCGCCTTTATCCGTTCCGCGGAGCATGTTGTATGAAACTCTTTCCACCGGCCTGGCATTTCCTTGATGCTCAGAAGGGGTCGAGCCAGTGACCAATTCATACTGGTTCTGGGTCACCTCGAAAACGCCGGCATAGAACGGCTTCGTCAACGTCACTTTGTGCTGAGTTTCACCGTCCTTTCTTCCCACTTCGCCTTCAGGGCTTCCCATAATATATGTTCCTGCGGGAATCAGACGCATGACCATTTTGGTGGTCTTGTAGTCGTCACTCCAGCCGCCAGATGGTACGTCACTGAGATAGCTTACAGGATAACTTGCGGCTTGGGTCCCGCCCGAAAGGTCTATGACCAGGTAATTACTTGCGCTGGAGATCGCCGTCGCTTCAACTTTGACTTTGAAATTGTTGACTTTGGTGGAATAAAAACTTTCATCCGGCGTCCAGACGACTTCGTGTGTTCCGGCGCTGCAGAAGGTCTCGTTAAGGTTGGCAACTGACAAATGAAGCTCTCCCCTGTCCTGAAGATCGAATACAGTCGCGCCGTTGTCCGTAGAGCCGTAGAACTTAACATCATAGATCGTGTTCGCGGCAGGGGTCACAGTATAGGTTATCGCTACGTCTCTGGTGAACGGCAGCATTTGCTGGAAAGCGACTCCGCTTACAACGTCGGCTTTGGCGCCGATGGCAGAAACAGACACAAGCGCCAAGATTGCAACGAGAGCTTTAACGCGCTTGCGAAGGAAGAGCGAGCCGGCAATGACTAGCAAAGCTAAAATTGCCGGTTCAGGCAGGATCGTAACAGAGCGTGAAAGCGATTTAGTTTCATACGAGCTGACGACCGTTTCCGTTATGGTGTAGGTGTCGTTCTTCGGCAGATCGGAAGTGGTGTAATCCCAGGTCGCATATCCTTCCACTGCCGTTCCGCTGTTGTCGGAAAAGATCGCGTCAGTCTTGGTTGAATCCGACTGATCGACCGCGCCGATAGTTAAGGAAACGGGAGTCCCGTCCGCCAAAGCGCTGCTGTAATACAAAGAATCGGTCGGACGTAAAAGGAAAGAAGCTTGTGTAAGCTCGCTTCCGTCGAAGCTGCCGGCCTGAGACCAGGCTTCGTCACAGAGCGCCGTCACGCAAAGAAGCGCGACAATGCTAAATAGAATCGCTTTTTTCATTATTTCTCTCCTAAAGGTTATATGGTTTCAGGTTGTACCTCGAATTCGCCGTTTGCATTATGGAAATACAATGTGGTTTAATCAAATACGGCACAATATTTTATCAAAAAGTCAAAAAAAAGCAACGATTTAGAAAAATTTCATTGTTTATGCGGATTTTGAGGGGCGCTTGCGATGCTTGGCAAAGCCCACTTGCAAATTAAAAAGATAAGTGCTAACATTTTCGGCGAACAATCGAGGAAAAATTCTTCATGAACACTAAAATGAACTTCTGGTGGTGGTACGCTTTTACCGGGCTTTTTCAAGCCGGGACGTTTCCTCGTAGCTGAAAGCGTACACTGAGAAGTTGAAGCAAGAGGGCCCCGCTTGAAAAAGCGGGGCCCTCTTCTTTTTTCGCTTAACCTTAAACCTAAAATAAAATGAAACCAAGTTTTGATGAATTCGCAAAGATGGGGACCGGGAGTGAATATGTTCCGGTTTACCGGGAGTTCCTGGCCGACCTGGAGACGCCGGTCTCGGTGCTTCGCCGTTTCGCGGAAGAAAAGCACGTTTTCCTGCTTGAGTCCGTGGAAGGCGGCGAGCGCTTCGGACGCTACTCCATCATAGGCGTCAACCCTTACGGCATCTTCACGGTGGAGGACGGGAGAGCTTACCTTTCCTCTCCAGGCAAACCGAAAGAAGCGCTCGGCGAAAAGGGCAAAGGCTTCTTCGCGCTGCGCTCCCTTATGAAAGAGGCCGAAGCCCTCACCTACCCGGGACTCCCTCCCCTTTTCGGGGGCGCCGTCGGCAGCCTCGACTACGAAGTAGTGAGCGAATTCGAGAAGATCCCGCTGCGGGAGAAAAAGGAAGACAGGCCGGAAGCGCTCTTCATGCTGACGAGGGAAATGATCGTCTTCGACACGATGAAGCACACCGTCATGATCGTCGTCTCCGTCAGGAGAAACGATTTCAGCGACGCGAAAAGCGCTTACAAATACGCTGAAGAAAGGATCTCCGCGATCAGGGAGCGCATGACCGCTCCGCTGCCAGTTTCCGAACTGGAGCCGGAAGTGACTAGGTCTGAAGAGATCAAGCTGACCAGCAACATGACGAAAGAGGATTACTGCCAGGCGGTCGAAAAAGCCAAGGAGCTCATCGCGGAAGGCGAGATCATCCAGGTCGTGCCGGCCCAGAAATTCTCCGCTCCCGCGCCGAAGAACAGTTTCCAGATCTACCGCGCGCTGCGCCTCATCAATCCTTCGCCTTACCTCTTCTACATCAAGAACGGCGACCGCATCCTTATAGGCTCCTCTCCGGAAACGATGGTGAAATTAGAAAACGGCGCGGCGGCCATCCGCCCAATCGCCGGCACAAGGCCCCGCGGCGTTGACCAAAAGGAAGACGCTTTGCTGGCTGACGAGCTTCTGAAGGACGAAAAGGAGCGCGCCGAACACTTGATGCTCGTGGACCTCGGCAGGAACGATCTCGGGCGCCTTGCCATGCCGGGCAGCGTGCAGGTGAAGAGCTTCATGCAGGTGGAACGCTACTCGCACGTCATGCACCTCGTCTCCAACATCGAGGCGGAATTGAGGCCGGAATTTGACGCCTTCGACCTGGTCGCCAGTTCCTTCCCGGCCGGCACGCTTTCCGGCGCACCGAAGATCCGGGCCATGGAGATAATAAAGGAGCTCGAGCCGGAAAGACGCGGCGCCTACGGCGGCGCGGTCGGCTACTTCAGCTCGACCGGCAACATGGACCTCGCCATCACGATAAGAACTTTGGAAATTAAGGGCGGAACGCTCTCCTTCGGAGTGGGCGCCGGCGTCGTGGCCGATTCCGTGCCTGAAAACGAATATAAAGAGACCTTGAACAAAGCCGGGGCGATCATGAAAGCGCTGCGCTTCGTTTCACAGGGGCTTTCGCTCTAAGGAGTAATTATGCTTTTCATACTCGACAACTACGATTCCTTCACCTACAATCTGGCCCAATACATAGAGATGCTGGGCGAGGATGTGGTCGTGAAACGCAACGACGAAGTGACGCCGGAGGAAGTTCTGAATTCCGGATTATCCGGCCTCGTGCTCTCCCCGGGCCCGGGGCGCCCGGAAGCGGCCGGCATCATGCCGAAACTTATCCCGATGATCGGCGACCTTCCGACCTTGGGCGTCTGCTTAGGCCACCAGGCGATCGGCTACTGCTTCGGAGGTGAGATCGTGCGGGCCAAGCGCCTCATGCACGGAAAGCTTTCCCCCATCACGCACAACGGGGAAGACCTCTTCCAGGGCATCCCGCAGCAGACCAAGGTCGTGAGATACCATTCGCTTGTCATCAAAAGGGAAACGCTGCCGGATTGCCTTGAGATAACCGCCGAATCCGACGACGGCGAGATCATGGGCATCCGCCACAAGACCAAACCGATCTTCGGCATCCAGTATCATCCCGAATCGATCCTGACGACGACCGGAAAAAGACAGCTGAAAAACTTCATAGAGATAGTAAACAAGGAGAAATAATATGCTGAATAAAGAAATCAACAAGGCTCTGGCAAAACAGAATTTCAGCGCCGGGGAAATGGAGGAGATCCTCTCGAAGCTCGCTTCCAAAACGGAAAGCCCGGAACAGATGGCGGCCTTCCTGATCGCCTTGCGCATGAAGGGCGAGACGGTCGAAGAGCTGACCGGCGCGGCGCGCTTCCTCAGGCGCAAAGGGCAGTTCATCGACACCGGCGCGGCGGAAGTCATGGACATCGTCGGGACCGGCGGCGACGAATCGTATTCCTTCAACATCTCGACGACCTCCTCTTTCGTGGCGGCCGGCGCCGGCGTGATTGTCGCCAAACACGGCAACCGCTCCGTCTCAAGTAAGTGCGGCGCGGCGGACGTGCTCCAGGCCCTGGGCTTCAACCTCGAGACTTCCCCGGAAAGCATGGAGGAAAGCATCCGCGAGAACCGCATCGGCTTCCTCTTCGCGCAGAAGATGCACCCCATCCTCGGCAACGTGGCGCCGCTCAGAAAGGCCCTGGGCGTCCGGACGATCTTCAACATGATCGGCCCGCTCACGAACCCTGCCGGCGCGACCACGCAGCTGACGGGCGTTTACGACGGCGCCATCACGGAGCTGGTGGCCGGCGCCCTTCGTGAGCTCGGCGTGAAGCGCGCGATGGTCGTGCATTCCGAGGACGGCATGGACGAGATCAGCTGCAACGTCCCCACCCGCGTCTCCGAACTGAAGGACGGTCTCATCAGCACCTACGACCTCGAGCCCTCGCTTTACCTCGAGGATTTCGAGGGCGGCAAGATCGGCGGCGGCGCTCCTGAGGAGAACGCCAAAATATTGCTCGACGTTCTGGAGGGCAAAGACCGCGGCGCCAACCGGGCCGTGACGCTCATCAATTCCGGCGCGGCCATCTACATCTACGGCCTGGCCAAGGATCTCAGGGAAGGCGTCAAGATGGCGGAAGAATCGATAGACAAAGGCTTCGCCAGACAGAAACTCGACGAACTAGTGACGGCCAGCAAAAATGCGTGACATTCTTTTGGAGATAGCCGAAAAGTCGGCCCGCGGTCTCAAAGCTAAAAAAGCTGCGCGCCCCGAAGCGGAATTGCTCAAGGCGATAGAGCGGCGGGAAAGAAGACCGCTTTCCCTCTACTCCGCTCTGAAAAGCAAGGGCGTTTCCGTCATCGCGGAGATAAAGAAGGCCTCGCCGAGCAAAGGCATTATCAAAGCCGACCTCGACCCCGTTAGCTTCGCGAAAATCTACAGCGAAAACGGGGCGGCCGCCATTTCCGTCCTGACGGAGGAGAATTATTTCCTCGGTTCGCTGGACGTTCTGAAGGCGGTCCGCGAAGTAACTGATCTTCCCCTTCTGAGGAAGGACTTCATAATAGACCGCTATCAGGTCTTGGAAGCGGCGGCCGCGGGCGCCGACGCGCTTCTGCTGATCGCCGCGCTCTTGAACGACAAGCTTTTGAAAGAGCTCTTAGGCCTCACTCACGAGCTCGGCCTTGAGGCTTTGTGCGAAGCGCACACCGAGGAAGAGGCTAAGCGCCTCACAGATCTCGGCGCCAAAGTTATCGGCGTGAATTGCCGCGACCTCAGGACATTCCAGGTCTTCCCGGAAAAGTCGGAAGCGGTGATAGAGGTCCTGCCGAAAGATGTCGCGAAGGTGGCGGAGAGCGGCCTGAAAACGCCGGCCGACCTTAAGATGTACCCTGCCGCCGACGCTTTTCTGATCGGCGAAACACTCGTCAGGTCAAACGACCCGGGCAAGGCTTTGAGAGGATTCGTAAATGCCAGGTAAATTCATAAAGATCTGCGGGCTCACCAACTATTCCGACGCGAAAGCCGCCTTTGAGGCGGGCGCCGATTATCTGGGCTTCATCCTGATCCCGGGGGCGAGGCGCGCCATAGAAAAAGCGGAGTTCGAGAGAATAGATTTCGGCAGAAAGGTGGGCGTCTTCCTCAACGCGCCCATCGACTTTGTTCTCTCCTTCAAGCTCGACGTCATCCAGCTGCACGGAACGGAAAGCGAGGAATACATTGCCGAACTGCGCTCCCAGACTACCTGTGAGATCTGGAAGGCGCTGCCTGTGGTCGACAAAGCGAGCTTTGATTTCGCGAAGGATAATTACAAGGATCTCACGCTCCTCATTGACAGCGAAAAGGGCGGGCGCTCATGCGACCGCGTTCTGGCGGGTGAACTGAGCAAAATTAGGCCTACGATCCTGGCGGGCGGACTCACGCCCGAAAACGTAGGCGGTGCAATCGCGCTGGGAGAGCCTATCGGCGTGGACGTGGCCGGCGGAGTGGAAAGCGCGATTGACCCTAGGAAAAAAGACATAGATAAGATAAAAGCATTCATAAAAGAAGCAAGGAAAAACTTATGAGCAAAACTCATTTCGGACCTTACGGCGGACAGTACGTGGCGGAAACGCTCATGCCCGCGCTGCATGAACTGGAAAATGCCTATAGCGAGGCTAAATCTGATCCCGCTTTCAAAGCGGAGATGAAAGCGCTGCTGAGAGATTACGTCGGAAGAACGTCACCTCTCTATTTTGCCAAACGATTGACCGAAAAGGTGGGCGGTGCGAACATCTACCTTAAGCGCGAAGACCTTAACCACACCGGCGCGCACAAGATCAACAACACCATAGGCCAGGCCCTTCTGGCCAAGCGCATGGGCAAGAAACGCCTGATCGCCGAGACGGGCGCCGGCATGCACGGCGTCGCGACAGCGACCGTGGCGGCGCTTCTGGGCTTCGAGTGCGAAGTCTTCATGGGCGAACTCGACATCAAGCGCCAGGCCCCGAACGTCCAGCGCATGCACGCCCTGGGCGCTAAGGTGAGAAGCGTCAGCTCCGGCACGGGAACGCTGAAAGACGCTATGAACGAGGCTCTGCGCGACTGGGTCGCCACCTTCCAGGATACTTTCTATGTCATCGGCACGGTGGCCGGTCCGCACCCCTACCCCGCGATGGTGAGGGATTTCCAGTCAGTCATCGGAAAGGAAGCGCGAGCCCAGTTCAAGAAGCTCTCCGGCAAACTGCCGGACCAGGTCGTGGCCTGCGTGGGCGGAGGCTCCAACGCCATGGGTATTTTCCACGCTTTCCTGAAAGACAAAGACGTCGCTCTCTTCGGCGTGGAAGCCGGCGGCAGAGGCTTGAAGACCAAGGCGCACGCCGCCAGCATCAATGGCGGAGAAGTGGGCGTCCTGCACGGCTGCAAGACCTACTTGCTGCAAACTTCTGACGGCCAGATCCTTGACGCCTACTCCGTTTCCGCGGGCCTCGACTATCCGGGCGTCGGTCCGGAGCACTCTTACCTCGGCGACATCGGGCGCGTCACTTACACCGCCATCAACGATAAGGAGGCGCTATCAGCTTTCCACTCTCTCTGTCTTTACGAGGGCATCATCCCGGCCCTTGAGAGCGCGCACGCCCTGGCCCAGGCGATCATCAACGCCAAACGTTTAGGCAAGGGCAAAAACATCATCGTCTGCCTTTCCGGGCGCGGCGACAAGGATATGGACAACATCGTGAACTACGAAGCCAAAATGCAGGAGAAAAAGCAATGAGCGGCAAACTGAGAAAGATATTTTCGGACGGAAAAAAGAAACTGGTGGGCTTCGCTTCCGCTGGCTGCCCAACCGTTAAGGAAAGTATTGAATTCATGGACGCGATGCTAAGTGGCGGCGTCGACGTGCTCGAAATAGGCGTGCCCTTTTCGGACCCGATGGCGGACGGCCCGACGATCCAGGCCTCCTCGCAGAAAGCCTTGTCTTCCGGAACGACCTTAAAGGACGTCTTTGCCCTTTGCAAAAAGCTGAGCCGCAAATATCCCGAAAAGGGCTTCGTGCTCTTCAGCTATTACAACCTGATCTTCCATATGGGCCCGGAAAAGTTCGCGAAAGCCGCCAAAGAAGCGGGCGCGGACGGAATATTGGTGGTGGACGTTCCCTTGGAGGAAAGGAAGGAAATTAAACCGGTCCTCGACAAACACGGCCTCGACCTTATCCCGCTCATTTCTCCCGCCACGCCCAAAGAAAGGGCCAAAGAGATATTGAAAGGTATAGGCGGTTTCGTCTATTACATTATCTATAAGGGCGTTACCGGAACAAGAACGGAGCTGCCGAAGGATCTCAAAGACAATGTCCGCGAGCTGAAGAAAATGTCAAAGCTTCCCGTGGCGGCTGGCTTCGGCGTAAGCGACCCATTAATGGCGAAGCGGGTCGCCAAAGTTGCGGACGGAGTCGTCATGGGCTCCGCCTTCGTCAGGATCCAGCTGGATGAAAAACTAAGCTCCGCAAAGAAGGCCGCGAAGGCAAAGAAGCTCGCGGCCGACTGCGGATCCGCGCTCAATCAATAACGATTGTTATTGTTGCGGTAATAATTGTTGTTGTTGCGGTAACGCGGCTGATAATTGCCGCCGTTGTCGTTTGAGAAACGGTTGTTGTAGCGGTAGTTCCTCTGGACGTTTTCCTTGAAGAAGATGACCTTCGTCCCGGCGATGAGGTCGCCTATCCTTCTCAGGCCGATGAGGGCAAGGAAAGCCTCCAAAAGGATCACGGCGAAAGCGGACAATTCGACCACGTTTTCCACCCCCTTGCTGATCGAGCCTTTTTCATTCAGCGCCATGGCGACGAAGATGACGATAGTGGGAATTAGGATCGTCAGGTTTCTCAAAAAGGTGTGGAAGAAACGGGGCTTCGGAGAGCGCACCGCGAAGATCTTAAGGTTGCAGAAGCGTTTGCCGACGCTGCGGCTGTAGCCCCAGGCGTCGCGCATGATTACTGCGAAGAAGAACCACAACCCGATGACGAAATACTTCAGCTGGGTTACGAAAGCGGACTCGGACAGAACATTCACTCCGTCTATCACCTTCTCTACCTTGACCCTGTCCGCTATGAGCAGAACCAGCCACACGCCGCCCAAAAAGATCAGAAAATCGATTATGCCGGCGTTCAAACGGTTGAAGAGATCGCTGATGAAAAAGCTCTTGCGGGGCTTTTCAGCGTTTTGCGCGGTCTTGGTTTCGACCGCCTGTTCCTCAGAAAAGGATTCCTCATTAAAATTATCAGTGTTTCCCATAAATTAAAATGTGTTAATTAACTTTAAATTGATTGTTGAATAATAAAATATAACCAGTCATAATTTCGTATATAGTAGCAATTTCCACATCGTAATGCAAAAGCGCTGAAAACGTTTGGGATTTTTCCCTATCAACGCGACCCCAAAAATTGCTATAATACTAGTTAATAATGAAAAAATATAACGCGATAAGCAATTCTCAACAGAGGAAAGAGATGAACAAAGCGAAATTATCCCTTTTTGTCTTTTTGACCTGCGCGGGGCTTATGGCCGCGGAAACGCCGCAAGCCCAGAAAGTTTATGTTTCCGTCGGGACTGTCGGGACCACCGAGAACGTCACCCAGCACCGCTACACCGGCCGCGTCGTAAGCCCGGCCAAGGTCGACCTCGTCGCCAGGATCAGCGGCGAAATAATGGAAGTCGGCTTCGAGGAAGGCACTTTCGTTACGGAAGGCCAGGCCATGTATAAGATCGACGACGTCCCCTACAAAGCTGAAGTGATGGCTGCGGAAGGCAAGGTCACCGAATGCAAAGCCAAAGCGGAATACGCCGAGCAGACCTTCAAGAGAATGGAGGACCTCTACAATAAGCAGGTGACGAGCAAGGACAACTACGACAACGCGAAAAGCCAGCTCGCGATGGCCAACGCCGCGGTCCAGTCCGCGGAAGCGAACCTAATAAAGGCCAAGGAGAATTTGAGCTACACTGTCATCTCTTCCCCCATCGCCGGCAAAGTCGGCACCACCGCCATCACGAAAGGCAACTACATCACTCCCAGTTCCGGCATCCTCGCCTCCGTCATCCAGCAGGATCCTTTGAGAGTGCGCTTCGCCATCTCTAACAAAGATTTCTTAAAAGACTACGGCAGCGAAAAAGAGCTGAAAGAAAAGGCAGTAGTGAGCGTAAAACTGGGCGACGGCTCGCTTTATCCCGAGACCGGCAAGGTTACCATTACGGAAAACCAGTCAAACGAGGCGACGGACACGGTGATCCTCTACGCCGTTTTCGCCAACCCCGAATATAAGCTCAGCCCGGGCGCCACGGTCTCCGTCCTTCTGACGAAGAACGAAAGCGTCACCTATCCCTGCGTATTGCCTAGCGCCGTCATGCACGACGGAGCCGCCTCCTACGTTTACGTCCTGGACGAAAAGAACATTCCCAGCCGCCGCAACGTCAAAGAAGGCGTCCAGAAGGGCGACAAGCAGATCATTTTGGAAGGCTTGAAGGCAGGCGAGCGGGTCGTCACCGACGGTATGCTCAAAGTCGTCCCCGGATCAGAAGTTGTGCCTGTCGAGGAGTAAGACATGTTTTCCGAGATCTTCATCGAAAGGCCGCGCCTGGCCATGGTCATCAGCCTTGTTTTGCTTTTCGCCGGCGCCATATCCATTCCGAACATCCCGGTAGCGGAATACCCTGAGATCGCTCCTCCCCAGATCTTCGTCGGCTGCAACTACGCCGGCGCTTCCGCCCAGGCGGTCCAGGAGACCGTCGCGGTGCCCCTGGAAGCCGAGATCAACGGCGTCGAGCACCTCCTCTACTTCACGTCCTCCTGCGACGACAACGGCTCTTACAGCTGCTCCATCGTCTTCCAGTCCGGCATCGACTACGACATGGCGATGGTCAACGTCCAGAACGCCGTGAAAAGGGCGGAGGCGAAGCTTCCCGAGGAAGTGAAAAAGGTCGGCGTCAACATCCACAAACGTTCAGGCGACTTCCTTACCATCTACGCCTTCCTGAGCGACGACGACTATTCGCTCCTGGACCTCAACAACTTCGTCAACACGACCATCAAGGACGGCATCTCGCGCTTGGAGGGCGTCTCCTCCGTCGCGGTCTTCGGCGAACGCGTCTACTCCATGCGTATCTGGCTCGATCCTTTCCGCATGGCCGGCTTGGGCATCACGACCGCCAACATAATCGCCGCCATCCAGAGCCAGAACCTGCAGGCCGCCGCCGGCACGATCGGCTCGGAATCTAGCAACGAATACGTCGAATACAAGATCGACATGAAGGGCCGTCTTCTGACGACGGAAGAATTCGGCGACATCGTTTTGAGAACGGACGCCGACGGCTCCATGGTGAAGATAAGTGACGTCGCGAGAGTGGAACTGGGTTCGCGCTCCTACTCCGGCATGGGTCTTCTTGACGGCAAGCCCTGCGTCGGTATGGCCGCTTTCCGAACCAGCGACGCCAACGCGCTCGACACCGTCAACAACATCAACAAGCTCTTGGAGGAATACAAGCCCCGCTTCCCGGAAGGCGTCCATTACGAAGTGGCCTACGATCCGACCAAGTTCATCAAGACGACGATCAAGGAGATCGTGGAAACGCTCGTTATCGCGCTTATCCTGGTCATCGTCATCACGTACCTCTTCCTGCAGGACTGGCGCGCCACGATCGTTCCCGCGGTCGCCATCCCGGTGTCGCTGCTCGCGACTTTCCCTGTCATTTACATTCTCGGATATTCCATCAACGTTTTGACGATGTTCGGCTTGATCCTTGTCATAGGATCGTTGGTGGACGACGCCATCGTCGTCGTCGAGAACTGCCAGTCGCTGATGGAAAGGGAAGGCCTTTCCGCGCGCGACGCGGCCTCGAAATCCATGCAGCAGATAACGGGCGCCATTATCGCGACGACTCTGGTGACGGTCGCCTGCTACGTGCCTCTGGCTTTTTACGGCGGCATGGTCGGCAACATCTACCGCCAGTTCTCCGTCACGATGTGCGTGTCGCTGTGCTTTTCGACGCTCGTCGCGCTTACGCTCTCGCCGGCTCTCTGCTCTTTGATCCTGAGGCCGCCGAGAAAGAAGGCGCTTTGGGTCTTCGCGCCCTTCAACCTTATCCTCAACTGCTCCCGCGGCGTCTATCTTTTCGTCGTGAAGCTTTTGGTCCGCCGCGGCCTCATCACGATCATCCTTTTCGCGGTCTGCTGCTGGCTGGCTGTGAAGGTCCACGGCATGATCCCCTCCGCCTTCCTTCCGACGGAGGACAAGGGCGTCATTCTCTGCAACCTCGAGCTCTCGCCGGGCGCCACATTAGCCCGCACCGAAAGGGCCCTGACGGAATTCAGGGACAAGGTGAAAGACATCGGCGGCATCAAGTCCTGCTTCTCCGTTTCCGGCCAGAACATCATAAACGGCAACGGCGAGAACTACGGCATGCTCATCGTCCAGCTGAAAGACTGGAACGAGCGCGAGAGCAAGGAGCTGAGCCACACCGCCATTCTGCAGAACATCCAGTTGGCCGCCGCGACCATCCCGAGCGCGAGCGTCAACTGCTTCATTCCGCCGGCCATCATGGGCCTTGGCGCCACGGGCGGCGTTTCCTACAAGATCTGTTCGGACTCCGACTCCGACCCGGTTAAGCTTTCCGCCGTCGCCCAGAAGATGTCCTATGAACTCACCATGCGCCCTGAAACCCTCTACGTCATGTCGAGTTTCAACGCCAACACGCCGCAGATCTACTTCGACCTCGACAGGGAGAAAGCCCAGAGCCTGAACGTCTCCGTCGCCAACGTTTTCGCGACGCTGCAAAGCAAGCTGGCTTCCTTCTACATCAACGACTTCACCATGAACGGTGAGAACTATTACGTCAAGATCCAGGCGGACGCGGCGGAACGCCGCTCGATAGAAAACATCGACGAACTGATGATCCCCAGCAACACCGGCGGCGAGGTCCCGCTTTCCTCGCTCGGCACGATGCGCTATACGGTCGGCCCGAAGGTCATCCAGCGCATGAACAAACTGATGTGCGCCGGCATGAACGGCATGGCCGCGCCCGGCGTGACGAGCGGCGAACTGATGAAGGTCATCGAGGAAACGCCTTTGCCCAAGGGTTACCACATCGAGTGGGTGGACTTAAGCTACCAGGAGAAGAACAACGAGAACCAGCTTGGCCTGCTCATCGGACTGGCCTGTCTTTTCGCCTACCTCTTTTTGGTCGGCCAATACGAGAGCTGGTGCATTCCCGTGCCCGTCATGCTCTCCGTCGTCATCGCGCTTCTGGGCGGCCTTATCGGCCTTAAGGTCACGCATTCCGAACTCGGCATCTACGCTCAGCTAGGACTTGTCATGCTGATCGGTCTGGCCGGCAAGAACGCCATTCTTATGGTGGAATTCTCTAAGCAGGAACACGAGATCGGCGTGCCCATCACGGAAGCCGCCATCAACGGCGCCAACATGCGTTACAGAGCCGTGCTTATGACTGCCTGGTCGTTCTTGTTCGGCGTCTGGCCTTTGGTCGTCGCCAACGGCGCCGGCGCCGCCAGCCGCCAGTCCATCGGCATCACGACGTTTTCCGGCATGCTTTTGGCGACGATAGTAGGCATCTGCTTCACTCCGGCCCTCTATGCCGTCATGCAGAGAATTAGGGAATTCATCAAATACCGCATCTTCAGGATGGAACATTAATGTATTCGCCTTTGTCTTTTGAGAAAGAGCTTGGCATCGAGCCCGGCAATCACGAATTGAGGCTGCCGAAAGTAATAAGCGACCACATGGTCCTGCAGCAGGGAAAGCCCGTCCCGGTTTGGGGCCTTTGCCAAAAGGGCGCCAAAGTGACCGTCGTCTTCCAAGACCAAACTCTGGAGACGACCGCCGACGGTTTCGGCTCCTGGATGGTCAGGCTCGCTCCTCTTACAAAGACTTTCGTCCCGCAGACCATGACTATCAAGGCTTCGACCGGCGAAGAGATCGTCGTAAACGACATACTGATCGGCGAGGTCTGGCTCTGCTCCGGGCAATCGAACATGGAGATGGGCATCAAGGCCTGCTACAACGGAGACGAGCTTGTTAAGAACGCCGACCATCCCTTCCTCAGGATCTTGACAACTGTAAACAAGACAAGCTATACGCCCCGCTTCGACATCGACCGTCCCTGGGACGTCTGCACGCCGGAAACGGCCGGCAGAGGAACCTTCGGCGGCTTCTGCGCCATCGGCTACTTCTTCGCCAGGCGCCTTATGGAAGAAATAGACGCTCCAATTGGCGTCATCAATTCCTCCTGGGGCGGCACGCCGATAAGATCCTACATTCCGCCCATAGGCTTTGAAAAAGTGAAGGGCATGGAAGGCAACGTCTACGACGTCAAGAAGCAGAGGAAACTTTACGAAGCATCCCTTGTCAACACCTACAGGAAAAACCAGGAATGGGCGGAAAAGCTTAAAGTTTCCGTAAAGGAAGGCGAAATAATGCCTCCTCCTCCCAAGCCTCCCAAATACCCCACTCCTTACGAGAACTGCTCCATCTACAACACGCAGATTCATCCTCTCGTTCCTTTTGCGATAAAGGGCTTCCTCTGGTACCAGGCGGAGTACGACGTGATCGACCGTCCCTGCGCCGAATCCTACTACCAGAAGATGCACGCCCTCGTCGAGGGCTGGCGCGAGCTTTGGAATGAAAACCTGCCCTTCTACTACGTTCAGATCGCCCCGTGGCACTACGTCGCCATATACACCCACCGCAACGAAATAATAGACGCCCAGACGCGCTCCCTCGACATTCCCAATACCGGGATGGCTCTCGCCTACGACACCGCGGACGACCTTGCCAACATCCATCCGATGGACAAGAAGCCCCTGGCCGTGAGGCTCGCCAACCTCGCGCTCAAAGAGCAGTACGGGAAAAATGACATCAAGCCTTATTTCCCGAAAATAAAAAGCGTGGAACTAGAGGGCGCCAAGGCTAAGCTTACTTTCGACAATGTCTACGACGGTCTCACGACCAGCGACGGAAAAACGCCCGACTGCTTTGAGGTTGCCGGCTCCGACAAAGTTTTCCATCCCGCCGAAGCGAAGATCACATCTTCCGACGCTGTCACGATCTCCGCTCCGGAAGTAAAGAACATCAAATATGTGCAGTTCGGCCGCGGCCTCCTCGACCGCCCGAACTTAAGGAACTCCGTTGGTCTTTCCGCCAATACTTTCACAACGCTCGATACTCGCCTTATTGAAGGCAACCTCGCCTTCGGAAAACCCGTCACCTCCAATTATGAAACATACCTGGACTGCGGTCCGGAATACCTTACGGACGGCGTCATTGACAACGGCAACGCCTGGGAAGGCACGAGGTTAGGACAAACCGCCACCATCGACCTTGAAGCGCCGACCGTCTGCGACACCATAGCGGTATATCCATACAGCGACGGACTTTCCGCCCAGCGCTACACCATCGAGATCTCCCTGGACGGCGAGAACTGGGAGCGTGTGGGCCTAAAAAACAACGGCATTCCCGACAAGCCCTGCGAGGAATACACCTTCGGCGCCAAGCCGGTCCGCTATGTCAGGTTCAAGATCCTTTACACAAACAGAATGCGCCCCGACGAATTCGCGGAAAACAATCTCTGCCTCAGGACTTACGACTCAAGGGAAAGAAGCGCCAGGATCAACGAGATAGCCGTCTTCTTCCGCAGCGAACGCAATCTCTGAAGATCGTTTCCTACACACAAATCGACTAATATTATTCTTCGGTTGTTTTTGAAAGTCGTTTTTGGTATCATATCCGAATACTGAATAAGTATATTTTTACCTTCGCGACAAAGTGCCGCGGTATGGCTGATGCCATTTTCGCGGTATAATGAATATAGAGAAAGTAATCAACTTCCACGCAATAAATCAACTGAGGAATCATCGTGAACAGAAGAGCTCTTTTACTGCTTTTGTTGACTATGGCTTTTGTCGTCCCGGCTTTCGCTGACGATCCGCTCGCGACCAACGTGGTGTCCAACATCAGCGCCGCCCAGCGCTGGCCGTGGAACGGCAAAGTCGACATCAACTACACTCTTACCTCCAACGAGGCTAATCCCATCTTCCGCGTGGCCTTCTACGGCCAGATAGGCAGCGGCGAACCTTTCGCCCTTAACACCCTGGAAGGCGAGGGCTCCTGCGGCGTCACCTTCGCGTCCGGCGTCAAAAGAGTGACCTGGGACGCTTCCATAGACGCGCCGAACATCGACTCCAAAAACGTGAAGTTCGGCATCATCGCCCTTGACGTCACCGAGGCGGCCGACTATCTCGTGTTGGATCTGAACAACTTCACCATGAGCTACAACATGGCCGGACCCGACATCGAGCAGGACACGCACAAAAACTGCAAGACCTGGAAGATCTGGTTCAAGAGGATAAAGGCCGGGACCTTCGACATGGGTTCCGTCTCCGACGAGCCGGGCAGGGAGCCGACCAACCCCAAGCACTACGAAGACAAGCACCAGGTGACCATAACGAAGCCTTTCTACATCGCCGTTTTCGAGACCACTGAAGCCCAATTCGCGACGCTTACCGGCGCCAGCAGTTCCAGCATGCTTCCCAAGACTCAGTTGAAATACGAGGATCTGCGCGGCTCCAAGTACGGGATAACCTGGCCCGCCTATACGGACCACAGGGTGGACGCCAACAGCTTCTTCGGCAAAATGCGCCAGAAGACCGGCTACGGCCTGAAGTTCGACCTGCCCACCGAGGCGCAGTGGGAAATGGCCGCCAGGGACAAGGGCGACGGAACTTACCACGACGACTATGTCTGGAACGACGGCACCACTTTTTGGAAGACCGAGATCGACGATACGGATCCTGAAAATCCGATCATCACGCAATACGTCGACTATTCCGATCTTACCAACCTTGCCTGGTACGCTGATCAGACCGGCACCAGGGGCGTCGTCCATGAAGTGGGCTTGAAGAAGCCAGGCATCAACGGTCTTTACGACATACACGGCAACGTTTGGGAATACACCATGGACCGCTTTCTGAACCACCTTGGCACGGATCCCGTAGTCGACCCTGTCGGCTCAGACATAGGCAATTTTGCCATAGTTAAAGGCGGCAGCATCTACAAGAACGACCCGCCCAACTACTGCCGCATGGCCATGAGATTGACTAAAAACGTCAAGAACGACAACATTGGTTTCCGCATCGCTATCGTTTTCTAATAACAACTGAGATTGAATAATGAGAGATATTTTTAAAACAACGCTTCTGACCGCTCTGGCGCTCTTTATTGCCGCCCCTGCCTTGGCCGGCGCGAATGATTGGATGAGCGATCCCGCGACCGAGACAATGTGGAGCGACGACGTCATCATCAACACCGCCGACCTTGGAACGCCTTTTAAGATCGAGGTCTACGATCCCATACCTTACGGTTCGGACTGGGCCTACGGTTATGACAAGGTATCGACCGTTAAGGCGACCGCCTCCATGGTCAGGCCGTATTACATCTACCGCAACCCTTTCAACAATGAATACGGTTACTGTTTCTGGAACTACGCCGACGAGGACATAATAGCCCTGCCGAGGGGCATCACGTACACCTTGGTGCATGAAGTCACAGACGGAAACGGCACCGTCCTCTTGCGCGACGAGGCGCCCGTCACCATAGGCGAGGGCGAGCCCCTGTATCCCGTCTGGTCAGACGGTTATTCCGTTGACACCCTCAACATCGCGCCCGGAAAGAGCATCGAGATCAAGCCGAACACTCCCATATCTTACAGCGCCAAATGGGCCTTGAACGGCCAAGGCTTCAACAGGAAGATCACGCTCTACACCGTTGACCAGGGCGAAAACAGCATCCTGAGCTTCTTCTCCCCCTCGACCTCATCCGCCGGCGACACCTACACGATCATGACCAGCGCAGTCGAGGGAGAGGGCACCTACCAGTGGGATTACAGCGAGGTCGATCCGGGCGTCCTGCCGAGGGGCGACTCTTACACCCTCAACTACTCGATATTCGACAACGATGACCAATCCACGGTCTTCCAAAACGTGACCGGCGTCGCGACCATCACGATCACTCCGGAGCCTTCCCTCGCGCTCCTGGCGCTCCTCGTCTTCGGTCTCATCTCCAGAAAATTAAACTGAGGTATATAAAGTGAACAACAGATCCTTCTTTTTGTTTTTGCTGTCTTTAGTCCTTGCCTCATCCGTTTTGGCCAACAGTACGGTGACTAGCGTCACCGCCGAGCAGCGTTGGCCCTTCAACGGCAAAGTAGACATTGTATACACCCTGACCTCCAACCAGAGCGACCCGGTCTTCCGCGTGGCCTTCTACGGCCAGATCGGCGGCTCTACGATCACCCTCAACAACCTTGAAGGCGACGGCGCCTGCGGCGTTACCCTTGGCGCGGGCACGAAAAAAATCACCTGGGACGCTTCCGTAGACTACCCGAACCTTGACACCAGTGAGGCCAAGTTCGCCGTTGTCGCCCTGGACGTCACCTCCGCCGCTAATTATCTTGTCTTGAATCTCAACGATTACACCATGAGCCACAGCGAGGTCGGCCCGAACGTTGCGCTGGATACTTGCAAGACCACCGAGGTCTGGTTCAAGAGAATAAACGCCGGCACCTGCTACCAGGGCTCCGCCACGGATGAGATCGGCAGAGAACCGACCGCCAGCAACGGTGAAGACAAGCACCAGGTGACGATAACGAAAGCTTTCTATCTCGGCGTTTTGGAGTGCACCGAAGCCCACT
This sequence comes from bacterium, assembly GCA_017650925.1. Taxonomy (GTDB): domain Bacteria; phylum Auribacterota; class UBA3054; order UBA3054; family UBA3054; genus UBA3054. The sequence continues at coordinate 3,058 of JAGCDY010000072.1, read as the reverse complement.
TCGATAAAATAAACAGCGAGACGGTCTCCACCTGCAAGGTGTCCAGAGTTCAGATCAACATGGATGATCTGCGCGGTACCAATTACGGCAAGACCTGGCCCAACAAGATAGACTACAGGGTGGACACCAACAGTTTCTTCGGCAGACTGCGCCAGAAGACCGGCTACGGCCTCACCTTCGACCTCCCCACGGAAGGCCAGTGGGAGCTGGCCGCCAGGGACAAGGGCGACGGCACCTACCACGGCGACTATGTCTGGAACGACGGCACTCCCTTCCAGTGGGAGCAGGGCGGCACGAACGCCGTCGACTGGTCTCATTTGGACGTTCTCGCCTGGCATAACGATACGCGCGGCCAAGACCACTTCGGCCGTCCCCACGAAGCGGGCACGAAACAGCCCGGCTTGAACGGTCTCTACGACATGCACGGCAACGTTTGGGATCTCTGCCTTGACCACCACCTCCAACGCCTTGGCACTAATCCTCTGACCGACCCCGTCGGCAACCGCTCCCTCTCGGCTCCCTACGTCGTCAAGGGCGGCAGTATTTATTACAACGACCCGGCGGGCAACTGCCGCATTGCCATGAGAATGGGCAAGAACGTCAGGAACAACAATATCGGCTTCCGCATGGCGATCCATTAATGGGTTCCCAGCCTTGACTTTTAAAGCCCTCATTTGTTAGAATTTTAGCCCACGTATAATTATGCCTGAAAAGCAGTAAGGCAATGCGTGGAAATTAACGATAACACTTTGGAATCATTATGAATTACAAAGGACCTAAGGTACGTCTCTCCCGTCGCCTTGGCGTGGCCATCACTCCGAAGGCCGGCAAGGTCATGGAACGCCGTCCCAATCCCCCGGGACAGCACGGCGGCAACACCAGACGCTCCAAACTGTCGGAATACAAGCGCCAGCTGATTGAAAAGCAGCGCCTGCGTTGCCAGTACAACGTGCACGAACGACAGATGGTAAACTACTACCGCAAGGCGGCCGCCAAGGCCACCAACACCGGTGAGACCATGGTCCAGCTTCTGGAGACTCGTCTGGATGCGGTCGTCCTCCGCGCCGGCTTCGCGCCGACCGTCTACGCCGCCCGCCAGTTCGTCTCCCATGCGCATGTCGAAGTGAATGGCAAGAAAGTCAACATTCCTTCCTACTGCGTGAAGCCGGGCGATGTGGTCAGCGTTTGCGAAAAAGCCAAACAGTTCCAGATCGTCAAGGACTCCATGGAACGCCGCAATCCGGCGCCCGCCTATCTTTCCGTTGACGAGAAAGAATTGAAGGCCACTCTGGTCGCTCTGCCTCAGCGCGACGAAGTTCCCGTCATCTGCGACGTGTCGCTGGTGGTGGAATTCTACGCCAGACAGTAGTAGTCAGGAATCGACTGACACCCATAAAAAAACGGCCGCACCCGCGGCCGTTTTTTTATTTCCTTAGATCCCAACAGCGTTGCCTAAAGTTTCGCCGATGGGTTCCCTTATGACAAGGTCGGCTTTGCGGTCGAAGGGTGTGGCACTCTTATTGATTAGCACGATGGTGTCGCCGCGGAAATAGTTGAGAAGACCGGCGGCGGGATAGACGTTCAAGGACGTGCCGCCCACGATCAAGGTTTTGGCGCGGCTGATGTCCATTACGGCGCCCCTTACCGTCTCGTCATCCAGAGATTCCTCGTAGAGGACGACGTCGGGCTTGATATAGCCGCCGCAGGAGCAGATGGGGATGCCGTCCGTTTCCTTGATATAGTCGAGGCTGAAGCTTTTGCCGCAGTTTAGGCAGTGGTTTCTGGCGACCGAGCCGTGCAGTTCCCAGACGCGCTTGCTGCCAGCTTTGGTGTGCAAGGCGTCGATGTTCTGCGTCACGACGGAAATGAGCTTGCCTTCCTGTTCGAGCTTAGCCAGAGCCAAATGAGCCTTGTTGGGCTTGACGCCCTCGACCAAGATCTTGTCGCGGTAAAAGCGGAAAAATTCCTTCGTGTGCTCAAAGAAGAAGGAGTGGGAAAGTATCGTTTCCGGAGGATAGTCGTACTTCTGGTTATAGAGGCCGTCCACGCTCCGAAAGTCGGGTATCCCCGACTCCGTCGACACGCCGGCTCCGCCGAAGAAAACGATGCGGTCGCCTTTTAAGATCTCGGCAAGATCCATAGGAATCAGAACGGATCGTAAGTCTCGCGGTAGCGGACGTTCTCTTTTTCGCCGGAAATGACCGGCAGGAAACGGCAGGCGCTTAGGGCGAAAGCCGCCAAAAGAATGAGGAAGATAAGTTTTTTCATATTATTTTCCGCAGCAGTTCTTGTATTTTTTGCCGCTGCCGCAGGGGCAGGGGTCGTTTCTACCAACTTTGGGCTGTGTCCTGACGATGGTCTTCTGCTTCAAGGCTCCGCCGGCGCCGCTGTAGGCCACGTCGCTCATGTGCATGTCGTTCTGTATCTCGTTGGGAGCGGAGACTTCGTTGTAGCTGTAGGTGGCGTTCGACATATCCATCAGCGCCTGGGGGTCCCTGACGGTGGTGAGGTTGAAGAGCGACTTGGCGATCTCGCCCGCCAATCCTTCCATCATGGTCGTGAAGATGGCGTGCGCTTCCTTCTTGTATTCCAGCAGCGGGTCTTTCTGGCCGTAGGACCTTAGATAGACGGACTCCCTCAAGCCGTCCATTTCGTAGAGGTGGTCCTTCCAGAACTTGTCGATGGTCATCAGGAAGACGATGTGCTCGAGCTTGCTGACGTTCTCTTCGCCTTCGATCTGGATCTTCCTATTGTAGGCCGCCCAGACGGCGTCCCTAAGATAATGCTGGAGTTCCGCGGGATTCTTCATCAGTTTCGCCACGTCGTCCCTGACTAAGTTGACGGGGAAGAGAGTTAGGACTTTCGCGATGAACTGGTTGACCATGCCGGAAGTAACTTCCTTGAATTCGCCCTGCGCGGCCATGAAGTCGTCGACGATGTTGCCGGCGGCGTCGTCCAGGAACTGCAGGGCGTCTTCCCTGATGTTGTCCTCCATCAGAAGGTGCGTCCTAAATTCGTAGATGACGGCGCGCTGCTTGTTCATGACGTCGTCGAATTC
>JAGCDY010000071.1 GCA_017650925.1 bacterium | reverse complement strand
TCGACTCGTCGAGGATCAGGATCCTCGGGTCGTGCGCCAAAGCCCTGGCGAAGCAAAGCAATTGTTTTTCGCCGGCGGAGAGCGTCGCGCCGCGTTCCGCCATCACTTCATCGTAGCCGTGCGGCAGCTTCTCGATGAATTGGTTGGCGCAGACGGTCTCGGCGGCTTTTATGGCTTTTTCCCTCGTGATCGTGGGATCGCCCAGGGCGATGTTCTCATAGATGGAGCGGCTGAAGACGAAGGTGCCCTGCAAAACGATGGAGATGTGCTTTCTCAGTTCCTCGTTGGACCAGTCTTTCACGTTCACGCCGTCCAGGAGCACCTCCCCCTTGTTGGCGTCGTAGAAGCGGCAGACCAGATTTATGAGCGAAGACTTGCCGGCGCCCGTCGGACCGACGATGGCGATGCTCTTGCCCGGTTCGATCTTGAAGGAGACGTCTTTCAAGACCTGCTCCCCTTCGATGTAAGAGAAGTCGACGTTCTTAAATTTCACTTCGCCCTTCGGCTCGGCAACGACGGTCGGATTTTTCGGCTGGGCCACTTCGTTCTCGGTGTCGAGCAGCGTGAAGATCCTCTCCGAAGCCGCCAGGCTGCTCTGCAATTGCGTTATCTGATTGCTGATCTGCATTAGAGGATTGCAGAGGTGGCCGAAGTAAGTAATGAAGGCCATCAGAGAACCTAAGGTCAGGTCGCCCTTCAGAACGCAGATGCCACCGTAGAGGATGATGAGCGCGGTGCCAAAGTGGCGGATAAGGTCCAGTATGGGACCGAAGACGCCCATGCAGATGACATTCTTGAAGCCGGCTTTGTAGTAGGAGGCGTTCACTTCCGCGAATTCTTCCCTTCTGCGCTTCTGCTGATTGAAGCTTTGTATCATCTTGATGCCGGAGAATTCTTCCGTCAAAACACCGTTGATCTTCGCCAAGATCCTTCTCAGTTCCCTGTGCACTTTCCTGACGATGATCCTGAAGACGACCGTAATGACGACGCAGAAAGGCAGAACGGTCAGCGAGATAAGCGTCAGCTTCCAGTTGATGTACAGAACGATTATGAGCGAGCCAATAAACATGCCGGCAGAAGCAAGCATCTGGACGGCCACCGTCGAGAGCATGGAGTTGATGGCCTCGATGTCGTTCGTGACTCTGGTGACTAGTTTGCCTATGGGCGTCCTGTTGTAGAGCGAGACGGAAAGGCTCTGCAGATGTTTGAACAGAGCCATCCTAAGCGCGTACATCGTCCTCTGGCTGGCGATCTCCAAGGTCAGGCGGTGGAAGTAGTCGGCGAGGGCGTGCAAAGCCAGCACGATGAGGAAATAGCAAAACATCCTCTTCAAGCCGCTCATGTCTTTGCCCCTGATCTTCGTCAGCAGCATGGGGTCGATGTCGGCGAACTGGCTGTCCGGCACGAACCAGTTGCCGCCGTAAATAAAGCCGTGCGTCCCGTCGTAATCGGCTTCCGGGAAGATGTAGTGGTTCTCGCCCTTGTCCTTTATGGCGTCAGAGATATCCTTATTCTTCTCAAGGAAACTCATGGGAGCCGCCAGCGTGTCACCGCCCGCCTTTATCGACACTTCGGAAAGTTCGGGATATTTCTCTAGAACTGCCTGATCAGGCTTGACGAAGGTATAGAGAGGAACGAGATAGTTGTCTATGCTCTTCCTGTAAATGTTCGGCGTAATGAGCTGGGTGGCGCTGGAAAGCGCCAAAAAGAGGAGCGCCAGGAAGATGTAGAGCTTCTGAGGAGAAGCGTAGCCCAAAAAACGCCTGATATAGCTTATATCAAAGCCGCTTTTATACTGGGCTTCCGAATCAAAATCATGATGATCGTGACTCATTTCCCCTCCTCGATGACAGCGCTCTGAAGCATGTAGAGCTCCTTATAATAAGGCGAGCGTTCCTTGAGTTCCTCGTGCTTGCCGATATCCTCTATTCTTCCGTTGTTCAGAACGATCGTGCGGTCAGCGTTCTTAACGGCCGAGAGTCTGTGCGCGATTATGATGTTGGTGGAGCCGCCTCTCAAAGTCCCAAGCTCCTTTAGGATCTCGCTCTCGGTCTCGGCGTCCACCGCGGATAGCGCGTCGTCCAGGACCAATATCCTAGGCCTCAAGGAAAGCGCCCTGGCGATGGCGATTCTCTGCTTTTGGCCGCCCGACAAAGTCACGCCTCTTTCGCCCACCCAGGTGTCGTACCCGTCCCTGAAGCGCATGATGTCGTCGTGGATGAAGGCTTTCTTCGCCCAGTAGACGACCTCCTCGTCATCCATTTCAGGCCTGGCGAAACGGATGTTGTCCTTTATCGTCATGCTGAAAAGGAAAGGCTCCTGGGGCACGTAGCCGAAGACGCCTCTCAGTTCGTCGAGCTTGTATTCCGAAACGTCTTTCCCGTTCAGCAAGACCGTGCCTTTGGGAGGAGAATAAAGGCGCATGCAAAGATCGATCAAGGTCGTCTTGCCGCAGCCAGTCCTTCCCACTATGCCCAAAGTCTCACCTTCCGAAACGTGGCAGGTGATGTTTTCCAGAGCGTTCTTAATAGCGCCGGGATACTTGTAGGTGAGATCCTTCACTTCCAGGAGCGTTTCTCCCTTGACGTTTTCTGTGCCGTCCTTTATGGTGCTCTCCTCCTCGATGATCGTCTGGATGCGCTCGGCGCTCGCGCAGCCTCTCTCAAGGTGGTTGATGACTTCGCTGACGGCGATCATGGGCCAGGTCATGGTGCCAAGGTACATGTAGAACTTCGTGAAAGTTCCCAGCGGCATTTCGCCCATTATGATGCGTTTTCCGCCGAACCACAAAAGGAGCGCCATGCAAAGGTTGGAGACCACCATGATAAGGGGCCCCATCATCGCCCATTTCCTGACCAGGGCGATGCTGTTGTCAACGTAAGCCTTCCCCTCTTTTCCGAAACTCTCCAAAGACGCCGGTTCGTCGCCGTAAGCCTTGACCACCATGATGCCTGCGAAGATCTCCTGCGCGCGCTCGTTCATGGCGGAGAAAGATTCCTGGACTTTGCCGAAGAGCACCCTTATCTGGCGGCCGATCACTCTCACCACTATCATGATGATCGGAGCGGGAACGAGCACCAGAAGCGCCAGCTTCCAGTTTTCCTGGAGCATCAGAACGATGATCATTCCGCCCATGACGAGGGAGTCGGCGCCCGCCAGCATGCCGAAGGCTACGGAATGCTCGACCGCCTGCACGTCGTTGGTCATGTGCGCGGTAAGGTCGCCCACCCTGTGCTTGTCGAAATACTCGGGCGGCATCGTCTGCAGATGATCGAAGATCTTCTGCCTAAGGTCGCGGTTGATTTTCAGGCCAACGCCGGAAAAACAGTAGCGCCACAGGAAGCGGAAGAATATGCCGGCTGTCATGATCGCGATCATGGTGAGGCTGAGCTTCGTAAGGAGCTCCCTGGTGGCCGTGCCGTCTGACAGCGCGTCGAAAGCCAAGGCGATGAAGTGCGGCATCAATAAGACCGCCAGGTCTATGCAGGCCAGGCCCAGAACGCCTATGAGGAAACGGTAGCGGTACTGCCACACGTACCCCATGAGGATCTTCATCCCCGCTTTGGTTATCCTATCGCCTTGCGATCCGCCGTGAAAATGTGGAGGCATAGATTTTAGCGGCGGTTGCGGTAAAGCGCGGGATCAACCACCGACTTCATGGCCTCGGTGTCAAGGCCGCCCCCTAGGAATTCGTTTATCCTGGGGACCCAGTCGGAAGGATCGCGCAGCATATCGTTGTAATTTATGAAGAGGACCGAAAAGCAGGGATTGGCGTCCAAGAAGGCCAGCACCTCGCTCAAGTGACGGTGGTACGTCGTGATCATCTCCTCGTCGGAGATCTTGTCGGTCGCCTCTCCCCTTCTAATGAGCATTTGCTTTTGAGAGGCCAGTATCTCCTCGATGTCGCGGCGCATGAAGAGCACCTTGTAGCGGTAGCCCTTCAGGGGCAGCTTCGTCAGAAGCAGCGCTATGATCTTGACGGCCTTGCCGCAGGCCAGGGGCAGCCAGGCCGTGTCGCCCGGCAGCTTTTTCACGCGCTCGTATTCGTAGTAGCCCTTGGGGTTGTCCTCGTCGGCCGTCCTAATGTTATCCTGCAGGGGCGGAAGTCCGCCGGCCTCCAGCATCTTCATCATCATGGAGGTCCCTGAGCGCGGAAGTCCCGAGACGACCACAAGCTCCTTTTCAAACAATTTTTTAAAGAATCCGAACGCCATTTTACTTTACCTTGCGCACCATGACGGCCGCGGGGCACTCGATATATTCGTCGCTGAAGAGTATGGAGCTCTCCAACCCTTCCTTCACGTCCATGCTGGCGACGGCCAGATCGACCTCGCCCGTTCCGACCGCCTCGTAGAGTTTGTCGTAATCCATGACGACGATCTCGGCCTTGACGTTGAGGTAAAGCGCCAATCTCTTGATCAGCTCGACATTGAAGCCTACCAGCTCGCCCTTTTCGTTGCGGAAGTTCATGGGCTTATTATGGATCTCGGTCGCGAACTTAAGCGTCCTCTCCGGCTTGCCGGGTTCCTTTATTTTCGGCATCTCGGAATAAGGGGTCTTTATCCAGCGCTTGTACATTTCCTCGAACGTTCCGTCCTTTTTGTATTTCTTTATGTAGGCGTTGACCTTCTTCATCAGCTCCGTTTTCTTTTTGGGAGCGGCGATGGCGACGTGCCCTTCCGCCAGATCCTCGGGCAGGACCACGAAAGCGTCGTCGAAAAGTGCGGCAGAGTAATCCAGGGTCGGCCTGTCGAAGACCGCGCCGTCGATCTTCTCAGTCTGCAGCGCTGGCAAAAGCTCCTCGACTGAGGAGTAAGGCACCATCTTGGCGTAAGGGAAGCGTTTCTTAGCGGCGGCGTAAGATTCCGTCTGCTCGCTTCCGCCCACCTTGTATATGGGATTGTTCAGCTGATAAACGGTCGTGATCTGCGTCGTGGCGTTGGCGCAGCCGAAGAGAAGCAAAGAAAGCAAAAGCAAAGATAATTTTTTCATGTTAATCACCGACATTTATTAGTTCATATTTTCTGGTTCCCAAACCGATCTTTTCGCCGTGCTCAAGCTGGATCCTCCAGTCCGTGTCCGGGGAGACCTTGCCGAAGTGGTCGCGCCCTTTGACCTTGCTCTGGCCGAGATAGCTGTTTCCAATGACAGGCTGCGCAAGCACGGCGTCCACGCAGGCCTGATCAACGGCCACCGGATCAAACGAGGCGAATATGCCGACGTCGGGAACGATCGCCGCGTCACTTTCCCCATGGCAGTCGCAGAAGGGCGAGACGTCAATGACGAAGTTGATATGGAACTGCGGACGGCCCTGGACGACCGCCTTGGCGTATTCCGTAGTCTTCATGTCGACAGATCCTGCCTTGGCGCTCCACATGGGCCCTATGGCGTCCGTGGGACAGACTCCGATGCAGCGGCCGCAGCCTACGCAGACGTTCTCCTGGATCCTGCATTTCCTGTTCGTGATCTTCGGAGCGCCGTGCGCGCAGATCTTGAAGCACTTGCCGCAGCCGATGCAGCGCTCGCTATCCACTTGCACTATTCCGTCGCTGTGCATGACTTTTTTGCCGGCCCTGGAGCCGCAGCCCATGCCGAGATTCTTGATGGCGCCGCCGAAGCCTAACATCTCGTGTCCCTTGAAGTGGGCCACGGAGATGATAGCGTCCGCGTCCATGATCGTACGACCGATGATCGCTTCCTTCAGGACTACGCCGCCCTCTATGGGGACCGTCACGTCGTCCGTTCCCTTAAGCCCGTCGCCCATGATGACGGGGCAGCCCGTCACGGCCGGGACGTAGCCGTTTATCATGGCGGTCTCCAGGTGCTCGATGGCGTCCTTCCTCGAACCGACGTAGAGCGTGCTGCAGTCGGTCAGGAAGGGCTTGCCGCCCATCTTTTTTATCTTGTCCGCCACCACTCTCGAGAAATTGGGCCTCAGGAAAGTAAGGTTGCCCCTTTCGCCGAAGTGGATCTTGATGGCCACGAATTTCCTTTCCAGATCAAGTTCCTTGAACCCGGCCTTGTCTAAAAGCAGGGATAATTTGTCCAAAAGGCTGGTGCCAACTTTCGTCCTGACGGACGTGAAATACACTTTGGAAGATTTGGCTTTCGGCATAAGAGACCCTCTTTTTGAAGTTAAATTTTACTATCTTTATATTTTACCAAAATGGTATAATTTCCAAAGTGTGTTCGTGAACAATCAAAAAGGAAGGATATATGGATTATTTCTCTCTGGCGCTCAAAAAGCATGAAGAATGGCGCGGCAAAATAAGCCTTACGCCTCTGTGCCCCCTGGAAAACAAAGACGACCTCAGTACCGCCTACACTCCCGGCGTAGCAGCTCCCTGCCTGGAGATCAAGGAAAATCCCGACTTGGCCTACCGCTACACCAGGAAATGGAACATGGTGGCCGTCATCACGGACGGCTCCGCGGTCTTAGGCTTAGGCAACATCGGCCCCTTGGCTGGCCTCCCCGTCATGGAGGGAAAATCCGTCCTCTTCAAATCCTTCGGCAACGTGGACGCCTTCCCCATCTGCGTCAACACCCAGAACGTCGAGGAATTCATCGCGACCGTCAAAAACATTTCTTTGGTCTTCGGCGGCATCAACCTTGAGGACATCTCGGCCCCCCGCTGCTTCGAGATCGAGGAACGCCTCATAGAGGAACTTGACATTCCGGTCTTCCACGACGACCAGCACGGCACCGCGGTCGTTACTCTCGCGGCTCTCTACAACGCCACCCAAATCGTCGGCAAGGAGATCGAGGACCTCAAGATCGTCATCAACGGCGTGGGCGCGGCCGGCACCGCCATTGCCCGTCTCCTCTACGCCAACGGCGCCAGAGACTTCACGCTCCTCAACACCAAGGGCATCATCTCAAAAGAACACATGACGCTGGACCCCAAGCGCGCCGAGCTTCTTGATTTCGCGGTCCGCGACAAAGGCACCGGCGGACTCGCGGAAGCCGTCAAGGGCGCCGATCTCTTCATCGGCGTTTCCGCCCCCAACATCCTGACAGCCGACATGGTCAAGACCATGGCGAAAGACCCCATGATCTTCGCCTGCGCAAACCCCACTCCCGAGATCGATCCGGAGCTGGCCAAATCCGCCGGCGCCAAAGTCGTCTGCACCGGCCGCTCCGACTATCCCAACCAGGTCAACAACGTCCTGGCCTTCCCGGGCATCTTCCGCGGCGCCCTCGACGCTAGAGCGCCCAAGATCACGGAAGAGATGAAACTGGCGGCCGCCCAGGCCATAGCCGGCATGGTGAGCCCCGACGAGCTGAAACCTGATTACGTGATCCCGCCCGCTCTCGACCGCGAAGTGACCAGAGCGGTCGCCGAAGCGGTCTACTGCGCCGCCAAAGGCAACGCCATCTAAACGTCTCATTATTGAGTTATGACCACACGGAAGCCGCAGCCGAAGTTGGCGTCGCCGCGGTCGGGGTCAAAGCTTGTGCGGGTGGCAGAGCGGCAGAGGTCGGGGTAGAAGCCCCAGCCCCCGCCCCTAATCACACGAGAGCTGCCTGTGCTCGCGCCCCTGGGATCGGTTTCCGACCCGGCGTATGAGCCGTACCAATCCAAGCACCATTCCCACATGTTGCCGTGCATATCGTAGAGCCCCCAGGCGTTGGGTAGATAGGAACCAACTGTGGTATGTTCGCTATATCCGCCTTTGCCATCGTTGCGGTTACAATAGTAACGAGCCAACTTTGCCAGGCAGCCGTCGCTGACCGTATTGGTAATATTGTTACCGTCGTTCAGCGCGGTGGTCGTGCCTGCCCTGCAGGCATACTCCCATTGTGCTTCCGTGGGCAGATCGAAGACGTTTCCCGCCTTTTTCCTCAATTGTCCCATAAAACTCCATTCGTCAACTCCGTGATCCTCCGGCCAAGCGAAACCTTTTGCAAATCCTCTGAGCTTATTGTAGGAAACTTCTTCCACTGGCCTCATGTCGCCAGTGTTATACGAAGGATTTTCACCAAAAATATTCTGGAATTGCTTCTGCGTCGTTTCAAAGACGCCTATGTAATAGGCTTTTGTAAGCGTTACTTCGTGCTGAGTCTCTTCGCTATACCGGCCGAATTCATCCTCGGGAGATCCCATGTTGAACGTTCCCGGCTCGATCCTTCTGAGCCAGAGCTCATCCGTGCGGCATGTGTCATCCGCGATATCAGGTTCTTCCGGTGAGACCCGCATCTTATTGCTAATTGTATTAAGGACAAGATAGGCCGCTTGTTCCGTCACATCTTTGTATTCGACTCTCAATTCCACTTCATCCATTATGTTGGTGTAAGCCGCGTCCGAAATCCAGGTCAATTTATGCAGACCCGCTCCAACCACTATTCCGCCGGCTCCGTCATATTCGATTTCACCCATTTCAGCTAAAGGCTTTTCCGTGCCATTCGGCAGTTTCCCAAACAACTTAACTTCAAAAACCGGCAGGGTGTTTTCTGTCCCGGATTTGATCTCAAATTCAAAATTCTTTTTGTTTTTCTGTCCAGAAAACACATTTTGAACTAGGACAACACGAAAGCCGCCGTCTATCAAATGGTCGGAGGGGGAATTTCTGCCGGCACGGTTGGCAGAGCGGCAGTAGCAGGCGGATTTGAGCCAGCTCCCGCCCCGGGCCACACGACAGCTGCCTGAGCTCGCGCCTACTGGTTCTGTAACAGGATCGGTGCCAAGATCTTCCTGATACCAATCCAAGCACCACTCGAACACGTTGCCGTGCATATCGTAGAGGCCACAGGCGTTGGGAAGATAAGAGCCAACTACGGCGTGATAATTATCGGATCCGCCGTTGTAGCTGTAGCGTCCAACTTCATCCATGTTTTGGCACTGCTCTTCGTTGGTCAGATCCTTCCCACTGTTCAGCGCGGTGGTCGTGCCTGCCCTGCAGGCCATTTCCCATTGCGCTTCCGTGGGAAGGTCGAAATTCATTTGCGTTTTGGAGCGAAGTTTTCCGAAAAAGGAGTCTTCGTCCACATCATAATTATAAGGCCAGCTTGCGCCGAAACGTTTCCCGCGGATCATATTGTAGGAAACGTTCTCTACCGGCCTAACATCGCCTTTATAATATGACGGATCGCTTCCTGTAATTAATTCGTATTGCTTCTGCGTCGTTTCAAAAACGCCGATGTAATAAGCGTTTGTCAAAGTTACCTGGTGTTGAGTTTCATCAATGTATCTCCCTAATTCGTCAGTGGGGCTGCCCATGGTGAATATCCCCGGCTCTATCTTCCGCAGGACCAGTTTCGTGGTCTTGTATTCTTCCGTCCAGCCGCCCTCGGGAACATCGTCAAGCAAACTGACGGGATACAACTCAGCTTCTGAACCGCCGCTCAAGTCGACGACAATGTATTTCTCTTTCTCCGCTTTCTTGAAAGTAACAAGAAGTTCCGTGTCTTTTGTCAGTGTCAGTTTCAACGGATTATCGTATGAGATGTTCCCTTCCCACTCAAAACTCTTAAAAAACTCCTCGCCAGGGATCGCTGTAACCACGACTTCTTCAGAGTCTACGAACGAATAACTGACAGAACCTTTTCCGGAGATCGTTACATTGAGAGCATAATTCCCAAAGATCGCCTCGACAAGCGTGTCTTCTTCCAAAACGAGCGTCATTTCGCTGTCCTGGCATCTTTCCCCATTCACAGTGAAGCAGCGGAACTTGTCTTTATTTTCTGTAACTTTAACTTCCACTTCGTCAGGCCCAATGAACTCAGCGCTTGCGGATCCTTCGCCGACAACCTTGAGTGAAAAGTCATAAGATCCGAAGACCGCCTGGACTTC
>JAGCDY010000070.1 GCA_017650925.1 bacterium | reverse complement strand
GCCGCCCTTGCCGATCATATCCGTTCTGAGGTCGTAAGTCTCGAAGTTTTCGTTGACCAGCCTTTTGAAGACGAACTTGTCGCCTTCGTTCTCAGCCACTTCCAGCCTGTTGCCGGAAGAGACGCTCCAGTTTACGTCGCAGATCGCTCCGCTGGGCTCGTCGCTTCCGAATTCGTAGAGCACCCAGCCTTCCGTTTTGCTGCCGCACGGGCAGCCGAAGCGCAAATATTTCTCCTCGCCGTTCAGCCTCACCCAGAGAACGCCCGTCGCGTATTTTTTCTCTCTTATGTCGCCGTTGTAAGTAACGGTGACCTTCGCGGTGTCGTTTAATACGCCCTTGTTGGACGAGAGGCTGAAGTCCCCTTCCGCGATCCCGACGCTGAAAGGCAATCCCTCGCAGCCGAGCACGTTCGTGAGAACAAGATTGCTGCTGTATTTACCTTTCTTGAAGGGAGCCATAGCGGCCGTCCACCTCGGGATGTCGTAGTTCACTTTGACTCTGATATCGTCGAAGTCCGAACCGCCGCTGGTCGTGTCCTTGAGCCAGAGGCCCTGCGCAATGGGATAAGAAGAGCGGATCGGCACGCCCAGTTCCTTCATCTCACCGTTGACGGACATCCAGGCCAGGACCTTGTGCTTCACGTCGATGCGCCAGGCCCAGGTCTGCCAGCCGCTCTCGACCTTGCCCCAGGTCTGATATCCGCCGGGATAACTGATGCTCACAGTCCCGTCCCTGTCGGTGTGGATGTAGAACATCTTCTCATCGAAGCTGGCGTTGTCCAAATAGAGCCCGCCGAAGCCGGGGCGAACGCGCATCGTGACGTCGATGTAATGCTCGCTGTTATCTTCGTCGCCGACCCAGACCGGGAAATACATTCCGTTCCAATAGGCGCCGTAGGAGTGCAGGTAATAGTTCCCTCCCTCCTCTCTGATCTCGCCGTCGCCGCCCTGGGAGTACATGCCCTTTTGTCCGTCGGCGTCGCCAAGACGATAGCCTTCCTCAGCCTCGAAACCGCAGAATTTCTCCTTTGCGAGATCTTCCACCGGCCTGACCGTGATGCTTCTCTCGTTGCCGTAAATATCGAAAACGTTCACGTCGGCGTAAGTGGTCTTGCTCCTGCCGCAGGTGTCGATGATGTCGTCCACGTTCAGGATGATCTCTTTAATGCTGCCGTCCAGGTTCTGGGGGAAACACCAATCCGTCAGGATCCAGTCCTGCCAGTTGGGCCAGTAGCCGTACCAGGCGATGCCGTTTTCCGAACTGATCCTAAGCTGCCTACTGTTGATCATCTTAAGCTTGATGTCATTGGGAGGCAGCTCCCCTTTCTGCTCCCTGAAGAACGGCGAAGTCAGCAGACGGTGCATCTCGTTGATGCTCCAGGAGGATTCCTCGTTGGCGTTGAAATAGTACGGCGTGGAGCGGTTGGCGTTGGGGGGCTCCACCACCGTGTAGTTGCGGTTCATGACGGCGTAGGCGCGGGCCATGACGCCGTAATAAGTGTTGCCCTCGATGTGCGGGAGACCAAACCCGTGTCCGGCTTCGTGCAGCCAAGCACCCAAGGTCGTGGCCGCCTGGCCGAAGCTGACCTTGCGGCCTTCCGAGTCGTCCATGGAAGGCTTGGTGGGATAAGTGTCGCTGAAGGCTTCCACTACGTTCTGCAGACTGTCCGGCCAGCAGTAAAGACCCGTCGAGCCAAACATGCCCAAGAGTCCTCCTCCCAGCGCCGCACTGCCCACGACTTTCCCGTCTATGAGCATGTCGGTGTTGGCGATGCCGATGACTTTCCTCTTGCCGCCTCCCCTGTCGCTTCCTAAGCAATCCACGAAGTGATCGTAGATGAGCCCGCCGTCCACCTCGCCGTCCACGGTGCAGCGCCTGATTAGCTCCGCCCTCTCGTAGGCGCTCGTCACCAGCTGGATGTGCACGTTGTTGCCGTCCATGGCAAGGTTGAAGGTCCTATGCCCGTAGCCCAGCCTGTAAGCCGAATCGGCGGTATAGCTCTGGTTTATCAAAACGCTGGTGTTCAGTTTCTTCTTCCAAAGATCCGGATCCGTAAACTGCGGATCTTCGTCCGCCGGAAGGTTGGACACGTAATGGGTGTCGGCGTTCTTGTCCACCAGCATGTAAACGTAGGTGAGATATTCCGTGTCCGCCGGGCGGTAAGTCAAATGTATCCTCGTCGTCTCGCTTCCCACCGTCACCAAAATGCTGTTTTCGCCTTCCACCAAGTGCGTCAGGACTTTGAAGCGCCCCGATCTGGCGGCGCCCGGTACTTCCTCCCCGGTGGTCTCGTTCAGAGACTTGCATTCCTGATTGCCGGCCAGACACTGCCCTCTTAAAAGAGGTACGCAGTAGGAAAGGACCTCCCCCTCCTCAAAATTGTTGACCTTGACCTCGGCGGCGCAATTCAGCGCTCCAAGC
Organism: bacterium; assembly: GCA_017650925.1. Classification (GTDB taxonomy): domain Bacteria; phylum Auribacterota; class UBA3054; order UBA3054; family UBA3054; genus UBA3054. The sequence goes on along the minus strand of JAGCDY010000070.1, from coordinate 2,575 downwards.
GCAAAAAGCAGCGCGAAAAGCAAAGCGATGTGTTTTTTCATAGCGTACGGAACTTTTTTAGCGATTAATAGATTTTTGTCTATTTTAGCAAAAAAAAGGCCGGAAAATAAAAAAACTCTCAGGAAGCATTATGGTATAATTTCAAATATGAGCAATATCTCTGTAAACTACGCGAAATTGATGGAAGAGATCGGAGGGCGCGCCTCGCTCGTCTGCGTGACGAAGCTGCACGAAGTTCCGGAAATCGAGGAACTCCTTGCGTGCGGAGCCAGGATACTTGGCGAGAACCGCGTGGAGGAAGTGGAAAGGAAGTTCGGAGACGGCGAGTTGAAGAAGCGCTATCCCGGACTGGAAATGCACCTGATCGGGCACCTTCAGAGCAGGAAGGCAAAAAAGGCCGTTGAACTGTGCGACTGCATTGACTCCGTGGATTCTTTGGAACTGGCGGAAAAAGTATCCCGTTGCGCCACGGAACTTGGAAAGACCGTCAGGATCATGCTGGAAGTGAATGTCAGTGGAGAGGAGCAGAAATACGGACTTGCTCCGGAAGACGTTCCCGCGGTCGCAAAGGCGGCTGTCAAACTCCCCAACCTTGAGCTCTACGGATTGATGTGCATGGCGCCCTTCATCGAGGACGAGGAACTGATAAGGGGCGTATTCGGCGGTCTCAGGAAATTAAGGGATGAGATCACAAAGGACCCCGCGCTCAAATGTTGCGCAAAACTAAGCATGGGCATGAGCCACGACTACAGATTGGCTCTTTTGGAAGGCAGTGATCTTTTAAGAATAGGCAGCAAGCTTTTCGCCTGAAATCTTAAGGAAATACCATGGCAAACGGATCATTCATCGTACAGGGATCGAAGCCGCTCTCCGGCTCGATAGTCGCCAACGGCAACAAAAACGAGGCGCTGCCAGTTCTGGCGGCCTGTCTTCTGACCTCAGAGACCGTAACGCTTCACAACGTCCCTCTTATCGGCGACATAAAGGTCATGTCCGAACTGCTTGAAGCGCTGGGCGCGAAGATCGAAAAAGACGAAAAAGATCCGCACACCTGGCGCGTGACCGCCGAGAGCGTCTTGGCCAGCGAGATCCCGGAAAAATACTTCACCAAGATCAGGGCCTCCATCTGTCTGGCCGCGCCGCTTCTGCTTCGCTGCGGAAAGATGCGCCTTCCCCTGCCGGGCGGCGACCAGATCGGCGCCAGGAGCATAACCACCCACCTAGCCGGCTTGCAGAGCCTGGGAGTCACGATCTACGACGACGAGAACGGGCTCATGCTTCTGAACCGCGGCGGGCTTAGGGGAACGGACATGCTGCTCGACGAAGCGTCTGTGACCGGCACGGAAAACCTCATCATGGCTTCCGTCCTCTCCTCCGGGCAGACCGTCATCTACAACGCGGCCTGCGAGCCGCACGTGCAGCAGCTCTGCCTCATGCTCAACAAGATGGGCGCCAACATTTCCGGCATCGGCAGCAACAGGCTGATAATCCAAGGCGTCACGGAATTGAAAGGCTGCGAGCACACCATAGACACCGACTACATCGAAGTCGCGAGCTTCATAGCCCTGGCGGCCGCGACCAAGAACGCCATAACCATAAAGGGCGGCAACTGCGCCGCCATACCGGTCCTTGCCAAAGCTTTCGGCAAGCTCGGCGTTTCCTTCGAAGAAAAAGGCGAGGACGTCTACGTTCCCGCCAAACAGGAAATGGAGATACGCCCCGGCTTCCGCGACATGATCACGAAGCTTGAGAGCGCGATCTGGCCCGGCGTCCCGGCGGATATCCTGAGCTTGCTCTTGACGGTCGCGACGCAGTGCAAAGGCACCGTGCTTATCCATGAGAAGATGTTCGAGTCCAGGCTGTTCTTCATCGACCGCCTGATAAGCATGGGCGCGAGGATAGTTTTGTGCGACCCGCACAGGGCGGTCGTCATCGGCCCAGCGCAGCTGAGGGGCGAAAAGATCACGAGCCCGGATATCCGCGCCGGCGTCTCCTTGCTGATCGCCGCTTTGTGCGCCAAGGGCAAGAGCCGCATCGACAACATCTACATGATCGACCGCGGATACGAGAAAATAGACGAAAGGCTGCGCCAGCTTGGCGCTGACATAGAGCGAGTGGAAGAATAAAAAGGAGCTGATATGCTTATTCAATTCTTGGGCGGCGCCATGGAAGTCACCGGCTCCACCCACGTCTTGTCGACGAAAAAGAGCCGTGTCCTGAGGGACGCAGGGCTTTTCCAGGGACGCAGGGCGGAATCACGTCAGAAGAACGAAACGACCTTTGTCAATATGGAACCTGTGGACTGCATGGTTCTGTCGCACGCCCATATCGACCATTGCGGCAACATTCCCCTGCTCGTCAAAAACGGCTACGCCGGACCCATTCACACGCACGCCGCCACGAAAGACCTCTGCGACCTGATGCTCTTGGATTCCGCGCACATCCAGGAGCTGGACGCCGAATATCTTAGCCGCAAGCTCGATCCCGACGATCCGCTGATCGCTCCCCTTTACAGCGAAGAGGAAGCCGAAGCGTCTTTGCAGTACTTCGTCCCCCACCATTACCACGAGCGCGT
>JAGCDY010000069.1 GCA_017650925.1 bacterium | reverse complement strand
TACCAGTAGACCAGCATGATCCCTAAAAGGATCAGGCCTGAGATATTCAGGGCGTTCCAAACTAGCATATGCTTTTGTTGTAATTGAGGTAGACGCGTTCCAAAAAGCGCGATACGAGCTGTTCGTATTTATTATAGTCTATTAGGAAACCGTCGTGGCCTTTTTCGCTGTCGACCTCGTTGAATTCCACCATTTTCCCCTGCCGGCGCAGGGCTTCCGCCACTTCTCCGCACTCTTTCGTCGGGAAGAGCCAGTCGGTCCTGAAACTTAGCATCAGAGTCAGACATTTGAAGTTGGCGACGGCGTCGTCCAGCGTTTCGCCGGGCCTTACGAGATCGTAGTCGTCCAGGGCTTCCGTGATATAGATGTAAGAATTGGCGTCGAAGCGCTTCACGAAAGAGTTGCCCTGATGCTCAAGGTAGCTCTCGACCTCGAACTGGTCGGTCGTCCTGCCGTTCCTCTGCTGCTTTCTGCGGCCGAACTTGGCGCGCATGGATTGCTGCGAAAGGTAGGTTATGTGCGCGATCATCCTGGCGACCGCCAGGCCGCCGGCGGGCGGATCGTTGTCGGGATAATTCCCGCCCCGCCACTTGGGATCGAGTCTGATGGACTGGCGCTCCACTTCCGAGAAAGCGATGCCCTGCGGGGAAAGGTGCGCGCTCGTCGCGACCGCGATTACGGAGCTTAAGCTGTCGGGATATCTTCTGGCCCATTCCAGCGTCATCATGCCGCCCATGGAGCCGCCCACGACCGCCAGGAGCCTCTTGATGCCGAAATGATCGATGACCAGCTTCTGGACGTTCACGCAGTCGCCGAAGGTGTAGTCCGGGAAGGTCATGTTGTAGCGCTTGCCCGTCCTGGGGTCTATGGAGGCTGGGTTGGTGGTGTGCGAAGGGGCGCCCTCTTTGGGAGGATAGACGTCGTTGGAGCAGCCGCCGAGATTGTTGGTGCAGATAACAAAATACTTGTCCGTGTCTATCGCTTTTCCGGGGCCGATGAGGCTGCTCCACCAGCCGGCTTTTTCCGTGGGATAGTAGGTGTAGTAGCCGCAGCAGTGGCTGTCGCCGGTCAGAGCGTGGATGACGAGGATGGCGTTGTCCTTTTCGGCATTGAGCTTGCCGAACGTCTCGTAAATGACGTCCAGTTCCGGCAGCGTTTCGCCGCTTTCCAAAGCGTACGGTCCCTCGACGTGCAAAACTTGCTTTTGCACGATCACCCTGGGGGCGTCGTCCTTGACGCTGGAGCTGACGCTGGGATCTTCCCAGTCAGCCGGTCTTACTGTTTCCTCTTTCTTGGCTGTCACCTTAAAAAAATGGTCCGCTGCTAAAAGCAACGGACCGCTTGACCTTTAGCACTGTTTAACGTGGAGCAATTGTCGTAAATTCCCACGAAGAAAATGGTGGAGGGGGATGGGATCGAACCATCGAAGGCAGTGCCAACAGATTTACAGTCTGCCCCGTTTGACCACTTCGGTACCCCTCCACGCAAAACTTGTTCAATTTAAAGATCTGGAGCCGAAAATCGGACTTGAACCGATGACCTGCGGTTTACAAAACCGCCGCTCTACCGACTGAGCTATTCCGGCTCTGCGATTTTCAAAGCATGCGGATATTGTATTGAAAGCCAGTTTGAAAGTCAAGGGGAGCCGGGCTTACGTATAGTCGACGTTGATGTCGATATAGCCGTGCGTCATGTCGCAGGTCCAGGCCGTGAAACGCCCTTTCCCCTTGCCTATGACGAGCCTAATCTTGACTTCCCTTTTGCCGTATTCCTTGGCGAGCTTTTCCCTCGCGACGCCGGAGTTCATGCCGCCCTTTGCCGCGCAAAGGCCGCCCATGTAGAGGTCGACGTCGTACTGGTCATAAGGGATGCCGGCCCTTCCGGCGGCCGCCAGAATGCGGCCCCAGTTGGGATCGCCGCCGCAGATAGAAGTTTTCACGAGCGGGCTGTTGGCGATGGTCTTAGCGATCACTTCGGCGTCCTTATCGTCCTTGCAGCCTTCGACCGTCACTTCCACGAACTTCGTGGCGCCCTCGCCGTCCCTGGCGATGGCCTTGGCAAGATCGACGCAGACTTCTTCCAGAGCCTGGTAAAAGACGGCCTGGTCTTTCTTCGTCTTGACGGGCACGCCGGACGCTCCAGAAGCGAAGAGGAAAGCGCTGTCGTTGGTACTTGTGTCGCCGTCCACGCTGACATGGTTGAAGCTCGCCTTGACCGCCTTGCTGAATAGCGCCTGCAAAATCTCGGGCTCGACCACAGCGTCGGTAGTGATATAAGCCAGCATGGTCGCCATGTTCGGCGCGATCATGCCGGAGCCTTTGCACATGCCGCCAACTCTCACCGTGCCTTTGCTGAGCTTGGCGTCTCTCTTGGACTGCTTCTTGACGAGGTCGGTCGTCAGAATGCCCTGAGCCGCGGCCTCTTCGGCCTCGGGAGAATCCTCGAGTTTCAGAACGATCTCGGGGATGCCTTTCAGGATCTTTTCGACCGGCAGGAATTTGCCGATGCAGCCGGTAGAGGAAACGAAGACTTCGTTGACCTGGCAACCCAGCGTTTCCGCCAGTTTGCAGGCGGTGGCTTTGGCGTCCTCGAAGCCTCTCTCCCCTGTCGCGGCGTTGGCGTTGCCGGAGTTGACGATGACGGCCCTGAACGTTCCGCCCTTAAGATGTTCTTTGCAAAGTATGACGGGCGCGGCGCAGCAGAGGTTCTGCGTGAAGGTGGCGGCCACCGTCGCGCCGTTCGGGCAGACCAAGAGCGTCAGGTCGTTCTTCTTTTCCTTTATGCCGCAGTTTATGCTGGCGGCCATGAATCCCAAAGGATACAGGGCGCCTTTCTTTTCAGTTTTCTTCGCCATATTACGGACAGGTCTCGTAGATCTTTTCAATTTCAGATAAAGCGTTCTCGGCCGGGATGAGCGCACCCTTGCCTTCGTCGCAGCGGCGCTTCACTTCCACCATGCCGTTAGCAAGATTTTTGGAACCGATGGTCACTCTCACGGGGAAGCCGATGAGATCGCTGTCCTTGAACTTGAAGCCGGGCTTCTGGTCGCGGTCGTCTAAGATGACGGAATAGCCTTTCTCTTTCAGGGCTTCGTAGAGTTCCTCGGCCTTCTTGACGACGGCTTCGTCGCCGAGATCCAGGATCTGCACGACCATGTCGTAAGGCGCGATGGCTTTCGGCCACTTGATGCCGAATTCGTCGTGGCAGCTCTCGACCGCCGCGGCGACCGTTCTGCCGACGCCCAGGCCATAGCAGCCCATGATGAAGGGCTTTTCATTGTTGTTCTCGTCGGAATAGGTGGCGCCCATGGCGCTGGAGTATTTCGTTCCGAGCTGGAAGATGTTGCCGACTTCAATGCCGCGGCATTCCGTCATGGGTTTGCCGCACTTCGGGCAGAGGTCGCCTTCCACCATGACGGCGAGGTCGGTGTACTCGGCCCAGGGCAGGTCTCTAGAAGGCGTGACGTTGACATAGTGGTAGCCTTCCTCGTTGGCGCCGGTGGCCGCGCCGACCAGATTCTTCACGGTGTTGTCAAAATAGACTTTCAAACCTTCGACTTTGTTGAGGTCGATGGGGCCGCAGAAACCCGGGGCCACTTTGCCTTTGAAATTCTCGAGGAGCTTGTCCCCCGCCAATTGCGGCGCGCAGCCGGTAAGCCTGGAAAGCTTCGCTTCGTTGACTTCCCTGTCCCCTCTTATGAAGACGATGACGAGTTTGCCGTCGCAATCGAAGAGCGTGGCCTTGATGGTCTGGGACTGCTTGAGTTTCAGGAATTCCGCCAGCTTCTCTATGGTATTCATGTGCGGCGTGGCGACTTTCTCGATCGGCTTATCGTTGGGTTCCTGAGGCAGGTCAAGGATCGTGCCGTCAGACGTTTCGTCCGTGGCGGTATAGCCGCATTCCGGATCGGAGCAGGAAAGGATGAGCGATTCGCCGGTCTTGGCCAAGACCATCAGTTCGTGCGCGACCTTGCCGCCGATGGCGCCGGAGTGTCCGATGACGACTCTGGTGTCCAATCCCGCGCGCTTAAAGATCTTCTTGTAGGCTTCGCAGACGATGGCGTAATAGCGTTCGAGGTCTTCCTGGCTGGTGTGGAAGGAGTAGCCGTCCTTCATGATGAATTCGCGGCTGCGCATGACGCCGAAGCGGGGCCTCACCTCATCCCTGAACTTCAGCTGGATGTGATTGACCGCGAAGGGCAGCTGCTTGTAGGATCTTATTTCCCTTCTGGCGAGGTCGGTCACGGTCTCCTCGTGCGTCGGGCAGAGGATGTAGTCGTGATCGTGACGGTCTCTTACGACCATCATTTCTTTTCCGTAGGCGAAGCGGCGGCCGGATTCCTCCCAGAGTTCTGAGGGGGCGAGGATCGGCATCAAAATTTCCTGCATGTCGACTTTCGCCAGCTCTTCCCTGATGATCTTCTCGAGCTTTAAGAGCACGTTCTGACCGGCGGGCAGATATTCGTAGAGACCCGAACCAACTTTCCTAATGAGACCGGCTCTGGCCATCAGGATGTGGCTGATGACCTCAGCGTCTTTAGGCGAATCCTTCATGGTAGGCAGAAGCGCCTTGGACCAACGCATATTTACTCCTTAATTTTACTGGAAGAGGAAACGCGTGAAATACGCCTCTTCGTTCTTGGGCAGTTTGTAGTAATCTTCGATGACGACGTCGTTGAAGTCGAGGGCTAATCCCACGGCGCGGGAGAGCGCGCTCATGGATATGCGCCAGTCGACCAGCGCCTTGATCTCGGTAGAAAGAGCCTGGGCCAGATCGCTCTGGAGTTCCAGCACTTCGTAGGTGGTGACTAAGCCCGCTTTGTATTTTTCCTGCTCATAGTAGAGCTGCTCGTAAGCGAGTCTTGTCGCTTCCCTGGCGGCCGTGATGCGCTTCCTGTTGGTCTGGACGGCGCGGATGGCTATCCTGACCTCGATGGTAATGGCCTGCTGAACGTTCTCGACGGACAAGGTGGCCTGCTCTTTGGCGTACTTGGCCTGGCGGTAGTCGCCCACGAAGCTCCAGAAGAAGACAGGCGTCACGAAGTCGAGTCCGACCATCCAGTTGAGGTGGCGGCCGCTAGCTTCATCTGTGAAGGCCCTGTCGTGCGTGTTGCCAACACCGGTCATGCCGGCTTCCGTCACGACGGAAAGCTTCGGCAGCAGGTTGGATTTGGCGACCTTCAGGTTTTCCTTGGCGTTCTTCAGCTGCAGTTTCGCGACTTCCAGAGTCTTCCTCTTGATGAGGGCGGTCTCGATAAGTTCGGCTTCGTTAAGCGTGACGTCCGTCACCTGCGGCTTTTCCAGGGGCACAAGGTGGTACTGGTAAGGACGCAAAGCTTTCGGACGATAGAGATCGTTCATCTCGAAGTTGATGATGTACCTAAGATTGTCTTCGCTGTCCCTGATGGAGTTGCGGGAACTTAGCAGCTTCTGTTCCTGGCTGGCGATCCTGGCTTCCGCCTGGATCACTTCGTTGCTGGCGACCAAGCCTACCGCGCGTTTGTTGCTCGTCACGTAGAGGAGGTTCTTGGCCAGTTCCAGGGTGTATTCCTCGGCGCCCGTCTGTTCGCGCCAATAATAGAGCGTCCAGTAGTCGGCCACGATCTGCGTGATGAAGGTCTGCATGTAGTCGTCCAAAGACTCCTTGGCGATCCTCCAGTTGTTCCTGGCGACTCTGACAGGAGCCATGTTGACGTCTACGCCGAAGCCTCTCAGGATAGGGATCTCAAGGCTGACCGTCGTGGCGGCACTAAAGAGCGGATTGCCCCACATGTTGTTCTTCTGGTCGGTCCAGCTGCGCGTAAAGCCAGCGCCCAAGGTGTACTGGACACCGGTCGCAAACTTGCCCTGGATGCCCATCTTGTAGGTCGTGCCTTCCGTCTCACTGTTGCCGATGTGCAGCTTCGTGTTGTAGGGAATGTTGAAGGTCTTGTAAATGGGCTGGCCGGTCTGGGGGTCGCGGCCCACGGCGAATTTCTTCTTATAGCTCTGCACCTTGACATACGGGCGCGGCGTTTTGGCGCCTTCCCAGTGGATGCTGGCGGCAAAATAGGGGTCGAAAGCGCCCTTGGCTATGCGGATGCCTTCCCTGGCGTATTCGGGATTATAGCGCTCGATCGTGAGGCCCAGGTTCTTTTCCAAACCCATCGAGATGCAGTCGCGCAATCTTACGTAAACGTTGGTGTGAATGAAGCCGTCGTCGGCCTCGCCAGCGATAAGGTTCCTGTCGACGTTCTGGCCGAGCGAATCGACGCTCGGAGTCGCGGTCTCCCAGAAGCGGGCGCCCGGGGGCAGCTCTTTATCCGCGTTGAGTCTGGTGGAGTTCTGAAGCAGCACGTCCATCCTTTCGGGTTCTCCCGATTGCTGGTAGTTCGTGTTTATGATCTCCACGGGGTTGGACTTGACTTCCTTGACTTTGTCCGCTATATACTGCTCGTCTTTGACCGGCATGATCTCCATGCCTTCTATTTCTTTTTCGGCTTTTTCGGGAGTATCGGGAGCGCCCTCCTTCATCTCGATCACGACCTCCTTGCTATCAGTCTGGTCGTTCTTTTCCGCGGCCTCGAGATCCAGGAAAGCCTTCTCTGTAAGCTTGTCCAGCTCGGAGAACATGGCGGCTTCCGATTTTTCCAGATCGGTGGTGGACATGGTCTCGTTTTCTTCAGCCACGAGCGAAAATGAAAGGGCCAGCAGGCCTAAGCCCGCCAACAACAAAAGATTTCTTTTATGCATAAGTTAGCACCAAAAGGTTATTTCGCCCGAAGGCGAAAGTGAACACACACTATTCAATTAAAATATTAGAGCAATTATAGCAAAAAGGGACTTTTGGCGCAATGGCGAAGCCCCTTATTCGTGGCGCAGGGCCTCTATGGGGTCGAGGCTGGCGGCCTTGAAAGCCGGGAAAATACCGAAGACTATTCCGACCACGACGGATACGCTGAAGGCGAAGAGAAGCTGCTCCGGTTTGACGATCGGAGCGGAAAGATTTTCCTTCACGAAGAAAGTAATGAATTTTGTAAGGAGTAAGCTTACGCCCACCCCCAGTATGCCTCCCAGGACACTTAGCAGCACGGCCTCGACGATGACTTGGGAAAGAATGTCGATATTTCTGGCGCCGATGGCTTTTCTGATGCCGATCTCGCGGATACGCTCGTTGATAGACGCCAGCATGATGTTCATGATGCCGATGCCGCCCACCAGCATGGAGATACTGGCGACGATGCCCAGCGTGATGTTGAAGGCGGCAGTCCTGTCCGAGAAGTTCTGGACCATCTCCTCGTTCGTCCTCATCTGCAGGCAACTGATGTGGCGGTGAGTGTGGAACAGCACCTGCTGGGCCCTTTGCGAGATCTCAGCCACCTTCGAGGTGTCCTTGACCTGGATGTCGAGGGCGGGAATGTCCTTGTTGTGCGTGAAGACTGTCCAGGTCGTCTCCATAGGTATGAAGACGATGCGGTTCTTCCAGTTCATCCAGTTCTGGCCGCCCTGGCCGGCCACGTAGTGCTTAAGAACGCCAACCACCCTGAAATTCTTGCCGCCGATCCTGATCTTGCGGCCCAAGGGGTCGCCGTACTGGCCGAACAGTTCGTCGGCGGGGTAAGTTCCCAAGACGCAGACTCTCTGGCGTTCAACGCGGTCGAGGTCGCAGATGAAGCGGCCCTTCTCGACCTCATAATTTCTGAGAGCCAGCTCCCCTACCGTCACGCCCCTGACTTCCACCCTGACGGTCTTGTTCATGTACTGGACGGGATAGTCGCGGCCCAAACTGACTTCCGGGGAGAATTCGTCGATCTCGGGAATGTTGTACATCAAAGCCTGGATGTCTTTCATGCGGCGCTGGCGGTTGAGGCCGGAAAAAGGCATCTGGTCTTCCGGGATCTGGTCGGATGAGCAGGTCACGCGCTCGACGCCGCCCGTCTCGCGGATGAATTTCTCCATGTCGGCGATCATGCCTTCCATAAAGGCGAACATGGCGGCCAGAGCCGCGACGCCAAGGATGACGCCGAGCATCGTAAGGAAGGAGCGCATCTTGTGCGCCCACATTTCCTTAAGGCCTACCATTATGCCGTGGATAAGACTCATACTTCCCTGATCCTTCCGTCCCTTATTTCCACTTGCCTTTTCGTCTGGGCCGCGATCTCGCGGTCGTGCGTGACAAGGATTATCGTGTGCCCGGCGTCGTTAAGCTCCTTGAAGAGCTGCATGATCTGCGCGCCCGTCTTGGTGTCGAGGTTGCCGGTCGGCTCGTCCGCGAAGAGCATGGCGGGCTTCATGATGAGCGCCCTGGCGATGGCCGCCCTCTGACGCTGTCCGCCGGAGAGTTCCTGCGGCAGATGGTTCCAGCGGTCGTCCAGACCGACCATTTTCAGAACGTCCATGGCCCTTCTTTTCCTTTCGAAGGGCGAGACGTTGCCGTAAACCATCGGGAGCTCCACGTTCTGCAGAATGTTGAAGCGCGGCAGAAGATTGAAAGTCTGGAAAACGAAGCCAATCCTCTTGTTGCGGATCGTGGCCAGCTCGTTGGCGCTCATTTTGGAAATGTCCCTGCCTTCCAGTTTCATGATGCCGCTTGTCGCCGTGTCGAGGCAGCCTAAGATGTGCATCAGGGTCGATTTGCCGGAACCGGAGGGGCCGATGATGGCCAAAAATTCGCCTTCCTCTATCTTGAGGTTGATCTTGTGCAGGGCCTCATACGCGGCGGCGCCGGTGTCGTAGGTCTTGCAGATATCGATCAGTTCGACGACGGTCCTGGCCATAAAAAAATGTCAGACGGTTAACGCAGGGCTTTCGGGAATTTCTTCAATATCTCCTCGATCATGACAAGCGAAGGGATGCTTATGTTCTCGTTCTTGTCCTCGAGGGTCATTTCGCCGCGCCAGAGTTCGGCCAATCCTTCCAAGCCCGGCAGAGGGGCCAGCATGGTGATGCTTATGTAGTGCACTTTCGTTTCGCCCTTGTCGCAGCCCGGGAGCAGCGTCGCCGTCGGCAGATCCCAGAGCATGTCTTCCGTCACGCGCTTCTGGTAGAAGGCGGAGAAGCCGAGATCCACGACGAAGCTGACTTCCTCGTAGGGGTCGTTGACGCAGATGTAGCCCTTGTCGTCGCCTTCCAGAACGTACTTGACCTTGTCGCAGAGTTCCGTGAAGAGGAGCCATTCCTCAGGATTGTTGGTAAGTATCTCCTGCGTTATGTTCTCGCCGCGGTCGTTGATGACGTTGTAGTTGATCCTGAAGCGGGGCCTGGGCTGGAACGTGTAGCGCTCGGACTTGGTGATCTTGACGTTGCCGGCGGCGCAGCCCGTTAAAACGATAAGCGAAACAAGAAGCAATAAGGCTTTTTTCATGATCATTTCCTTAAAATGTTTTAGCGTCCCCTGCGCATCCAGTCGTGATTGCGCGTCGGTTCGCTCATGGAGGGCGGGCGCTTCAAGGCGACCATTTCGCCTTCGCTGAGGCCTTCCTTGACCTCGGCGCCCATTGTGTCGGTCACGCCGATAATTACGTCCCTCTTTTCGAATTCCTGCTGAGGGGCCTTCTGGCCCTCGGCGACATTTTGCTTTTTCTCAACGAAAACGTAGTATTTCTGGGCACTCGGCGCCACTTCGTAATTGTCGCAGAAAACGGCCGAAAGCGGCACGCACAGGGCGTCCTTAACTTCTTTCAGCGTGGCGGTGATGTTGGCGGTCATGCCCATCTTCAGCTGACTGACGTCGCCTTTCACGGCGATCCTAACCTCGAAACCATCCTTAGAGGAGGATGAGGAAGAGGAGCCTGCGGAAGAGCCGGAACTGGAGCTGCTCATCGGCGCCACATGCGTGACGACGCCAGAGTAGTCCACGCCGGGCGTCGAGTCGACCGTGATGTCGATCTCCTGGCCGACGTGCAGCCTCGTCACGTCGATCTCGTTGACGTAGGAACTGACTTCCAGGTCCTTAAGATCAGCCACCGTCATCATTTCGGTGCCGCTGGAAACGGAGTTCGCGCCGACGACCATTTCGCCGACCTCAATGTTCTTGTTTAGGACCGTGCCCGCTGAAGGCGAGAAAATGGTGGTCTTCTTCAGGTTGTCGGTATTGGTGTCGAGCTTGGTGATGACCTTCAGGATGGTATTGGATCTCAGGTCCAAAGTCGTTTTGACCTGGTCGTAAGCGTCGTAGGAGATGATCCGCTTTTGGAAGAGCTCGTAGTTGCGGTCGTGGTCGATCTTGGCGCGGGAATAGTTCAGCTCCGCTTCCTTCAGCTCGTAGTCCAGGTCTTTTCTAGTATTGAGGAGGTCCGTCTTGTCCAATTCGACCAGGACGAACCCGGCGGTGACCATCATGCCGTCCTCGACGTAGACGTTCTGGACGCGGCCGGAGACCTCGGATTTGATGGCGACCTTGTTGACGGGATTGATGGTGCCGGTCTCTTCAAGAATATCGCTGATGTCGCGCTTTATGGCAGGTGCGGTCTTGACGACCTCGACGGAAGTGTCGGTCTGAGATTCCTGCCAGTACTTGTAGGCGTACCATCCTCCAGCAAGCACCGCAGCGAAGAGTATTAGGTAGATTAGGCCTTTCATATGGTGCCGTAAGAAAAGTTGTGGGAAGATGGTGGGCGACACTGGATTTGAACCAGTGACCTCATGCATGTCGAGCATGCGCTCTAACCAACTGAGCTAGCCGCCCTCATCACAAAAAACATGTGAAGACAT
>JAGCDY010000068.1 GCA_017650925.1 bacterium | reverse complement strand
TATGTCGTCGACTGAAATATCAGCATTGATCTTTCCGATCGTTTTCGTCTCGAAAATCCAACGCGTCTGATCATGCGTGAGCCGGCTTCCCTCCATATGATTCGAGTTATAGGTGAAGTCGATCTGAAGCTGATGATAGATGCCTCCGGACAGTTTGGAGCGTCTTTCGGAATCCAAAATAGCCAAAATGGAACTTGATTCCGATTTGCTTGCGCGCTTTTTTCGCGTGGGTTTTTCGGCTCCCTCGGGGATCAGCCAGAAGCCTCGCTCAAACTTGGCGCCCTGGACGCGGCCGGAAGCGCAGTAGGAACGCACCTGTCTAGTTGATATTCCCCAACTTACGGCAATTTCATCAATCGTGGCATATCTCATTTTTATCCTCTTTGCGGAAGTTTATAATTCCATTCTCGGAAGTTTATCTCACAATAATTATATCATATTTTGCAAAGATAAACTTCCGCAGATTGCATGGACACCCCCCTTGCATTTTGACCAATGTCGTGCTATAATAGTTGAAGAGTAAACAATTTCGTATTCAACTTTTTTTTAACAAAGGAGGACATTATGAAAAAGACTTTCTCTTATTTCAAAAGCGCGGCGCTTTCTTATCTGGCTATCGCGCTCGTCTTGACATGCGTTCCCCTCTCAGCGGAAAACTATTGCTACTGTGAGGAAAGTGACGAATCTGAGTTCGAATGGACTACTCCTTTTGAGAAGATCGCCGACCTAGGATACGCTGCCTACGAATATGTTCCCCTGATGCGCGGACCGCTTCTTATCATTTCCGCTCCGGCTTTGGGCACAGGCATTGGAATGTTTGCCACACATTGCGACTCGGTAAAGGAAAAATTATGGAAGCTGCCTTGCTTATCAGCTCTTGGTACGGGATGTGTTTTCTGCTACGGGGTGGCGCAGACATTCACATTTGGCAATCTTCAATAAGGAGGAAACTATGAAAAACACAATTAAAAAGTTCCTTCTTCTGGCCGTAACGTTCGTTTGCTTTGGCATCCCGCTATTTGCCGAAGAATGCGATTCAAATTGCGGAACGTCTGCCGATCAGCTTATGACCGTGCAAACAAACAGCGTGGCCGTCAATTGTCAAAGCTCAAGCACGAACAGCGTTTTCCTAAGCGAAGAGGAAAGGATGAAAAGGATCAGGAGGCAGAGGTTTGTTGATGGCCTTAGCTATACTTTTTTCTGTCCTCTTTATGGATTGGAGGATGGAATCATCAATATTTCCCATAATACCGAGCATCCCTTTCAAGTTATGAATAATTTGGTGCTCGCGATTCCAATGTGCACCGCAGACTACTTAATATGCGGAACGCTCAAAACAATGACGCTGGGACATTTTTGGAACGATAATCTGATTTTTCATATAACAGGAATGAATTGCCATTTCTATTAAAGGAGTACATTATGAAAAACTATTTTTCTTATTTCAAAGGCACAGCGCTTTCTTATCTCGCCGTCGCGCTTGTTTTGACGAGCGTTCCTCTTTATGCGGAAGAAAGCTGCTGTGTGCAGACTGAAAATTGCTACACAAATATTGTTGAAAATGGCGATATGGATCACATTAAAATACCAGAGCGCCCATGGTATAAAAAAATCAAGTTAAGGAAGGTTGCCCGCAATTTCAGAGGGCCCGCGATCGTCGCCGCAAGCCCTCTGATAGGATGCATTGCTGCGAGCAGAATAGCAGGAACATGCATATTTTTCGGAGCATACCCCCTATTGCCGATAGCGTTTTTTGCCTTCCCTTTCTATACAACTGTCGCGGCTGGAGGCGGAGCGTTGGAAACAGCAACTTTCGGCCTTTACAAATGGGACGGAATTAATGTGCGTTAATAAAAAAGCGGAGCGGCATATCGCCGCTCCGCCTACGCCTAATTTAATTAGCCTGTCACTTCGTTCTTTTTTGCTTCCCGCACTGCTTTACCAAAGCGCGGAAGCAGCGGAGCGCCTCGTCGCGATCCATGAAGCGCGAGGCGTCGGCGGCGTTGCCGGCATGCTTTGCCACAGACGCTTCGGGATGGTATTGAATGCCGATAAAGAAGGGCTTGTCGGTCCGCTCCACCGCCTCGATGATGTCGAGGCCGCTGGTCTTCGCGACGGCGGTCACTTTCAGCGGCGTTCCCTTTACGCTTCGCACAGCCTGGTGATGCCCGGACGGAACACGGCTGATCGTTTTGCTCCCCATTATGCTACAGAGCAGCGATGAATCGTCGGTAATCGTGACATCGTGGGGCGCGAAATCGGGCCCGTGGTCGGCTGTCGCGTCTACGCGGTGCTCGTGGGCGTAGGGCAGATTGCGCGCCGCGAAGTAAGCGGACAGGTCCTGTATCATCTGCGCGCCGGAAACAATGGCGAGCATCTGCATGCCCCGGCAGAGGCACAATACCGGCAGCGGAGGTTCCTTCTTAAGGCACCATGTCATCAGGATGTAATCCGACACGTCGCGGCGTCCGTCGCAATTGCCTTCCGATTCGATGCCGTGCCAAGGCTCCGGCGTCTTGTACAGCGTAGGGCTTATGTCCGAACCGCCGGTGAAGACGATTCCGTCCAGATCGGCGAGCAAGCCGTCGATATTCTGTCCGGCGAGGGGATCGGATTTCAGTTTTTCGGCATACTCCTTAAGCAAGACGCCGTACTCGTCGGTATAGCGCGGAAGCAGCCGGTCTCCGTCGTATTCCATAAAGGGCGCCTTTAGAAGCGGCAGCGGCACAGGCTCGGCCCCCGCCTCGCGCACGCTTTGCAGCGCGCCGACGTAGGTGACAGCCTCGCTGTCGCCGCGCCAGGCAATCCCGATGCGAATAGGAGCGTCATTTTGCCTTGCGGCGGTGCCGCTGAGCGAGCACGACGTCAGTATGCCCAAGCCGCAGACGGCCAAGACGACAATGATCCATAATCTTGCCTGTTTCATCGCTGTTTGGTTTGTGGAAAAAATGCCGCTTTTTAGGGCGGCATTTTTTCTTTGCTCTTGCTTTAGGCTTTTACATGCCGGCTTTGATTATGACGCCGAGTCCGATTAAGAAGAGCACGAACATGGCGAAATTAAGAACGTTGGCTTTCTTGGGGGCGCCTTTGAATTCACGCCAGATCAAAATGCCCCAGAGAGCGGAGACAAGCGTCGCGCCCTGGCCGAGGCCGTAGGAAATGGCGGGTCCGGCTTTGCCGGCGGCGACTAAGTTGATGCCGTTGCCTAAGCCCCAGATCAGGCCGCCAAGAATGCCGACCAGGTGGATCGGGAAGCCGCCCTTGAAGTATTCTTTCTCGGTTATCGGCTCGCCGGAGACCGGGAAGCGCATGGCGATGGCGTTGAAGATGAAAGTGGAAAAGAAAACGCCCAGAGCAAAAACAAAGGCCGCCACATAGGGGGTCATAAGTCCTGGAGCAGGCGCAATCGCTGTAAATTCTTCAGGTTTAGGCATAGTTTTTGCAACAAAAGGATAGAACAATCCCATAAGGACGCCGCATATAAGGGAAAGGATTATTCCCTTGCCTATCCCTTTCGACTCACCGGTACTCTTCGTAGCATCAGCTTTCAGTTTGTAGGCGAAAGCATTGCAGAGGATAGCGACAACAATTATCGCCACACCGGCAATCAGTAGCTTAAGATCGCCTTCTGGTTTGAGATAATAGTTGACAAAAACGCCGATGATCAGCGCCAAGCCAATACCCACAGGGAAAGCAACGCTCATGCCGGCTATGGAGATCGCCGCGGCAAGAAGAATATTGGCGGCGTTGAAAACGACGCCTCCCAGAAGAGCCCAACCGAAGTTCTCGGGAGAAGCTTGTTTGATGTTCGTAAGGAAACTCCATTCGCCTCCTCCCCACGATCCTGCCGTAAGTCCGAAGATCAACGTGAAGAGTAGGACGCCGATGACATAGTCCCAGTAAAACAGTTCATAGCGCCAGGTCTTGCCGGCCAGCTTCTGGGTGTTGCCCCAGCTGCCCCAGCAGAACATAGTTATTACGCAAAAAGCGATAGCAAGATAATAGTTGTTGCAGTAATACATTATTTGATCTCCTTTCTATTGGGGACGGACGATTGGGCGCCCGGACGGGTTACGGAAATAGCGGCGGCTTTCTGGGCGAAGTCGACCGCTTCGGAGCAGGACTTGCCTTCCGCGAGAGCGACGGCGAAGGCGCCGTTGAAGGTGTCGCCGGCGGCCACGCAGTCGATGGCTTTGACCTTGCGGCAGGGATAGAGTTTCTGGCAGTCCCCACACCAGCAGCCTTTCGTGCCCATCGTGATGATGACGTGCTTGACGCCGCGTTTCTTGAATACTTCCGTGGCTTTTTGGGCGCTCTTGGCATCGGTGACTTTTACGCCGGTGAGAAGCTCGGCTTCCGTTTCGTTGGGCGTGATCCAGTCGATGAGCTTGTAGAGGGAAGCGGGAAGCTTGCAGGCGGGAGCCGGGTTCAGGATGACGGTGACTTTCGCTTTGTTGGCGGCTTTCGCGGCCCATTCGACGGTCTTGAGAGGAGTCTCAAGCTGCATGAGAAGAATGGCGGACTGCTCGATCTCCTTCTTGAAAGGCTCGACGTCCTTGGGGCAGAGCGTGCCGTTGGCGCCTAAGGCCACGGAGATGATGTTCTGGCCCTTGCTGTCAACCATGATGAGGGCGGTGCCGGAAGGCTCCTTCTTGTCGATGATGAGTCTCGGGGTAATGCCGTCCTTTTTAAGACGGGCTAACGTTTCGCGGCCAAAGACGTCGTCGCCCACTTTGGCGATGAAGGAGCAGGCGCCCTTCTTGCCGGAAAGTCTGGCCACGGCGACCGCCTGGTTGGCGCCCTTGCCGCCGGGATTCAAAAGGAAACGTCCGCCCAATATCGTCTCGCCTGGTACGGGGATCTTCTTTCCCGTAATGACCATGTCGGTATTGGTGGACCCTAGGACAACTATTTTTTTAGTTTTCATGTCGGTAGTTTCCGCGTTGCTGGTTATTGTAAAAATGACGTGCTATACCGTCGATATTGTATTATATCAGCCCGTTTTCCGCAAGAAAAAAAGGACGGAGCGGCGTATTTTGCCGCTCCGTCCTCTGTTAGCTTTGTTCCTTCCGTTTGTTAAGCCGGCTTCTCAGGAGTGGGATGTTCGTCCTTCTTGAAGATCGCGTCCACCCGGTTGAAGATGGCGGCAAGGAAGGCGCCCGTAATGGAATGCCAGACGCAGGAGACGGCGCAGATGACCGCCGCGTCAGGCATAGCAGGGAAATGCTTGCCGGCCAAAACGGTGGCCATGCCGGCGTTCTGCATGCCGACTTCGATGGAGATGGTGCGGTTCTTGGATTTGGTGAACCTC
>JAGCDY010000067.1 GCA_017650925.1 bacterium | reverse complement strand
GGCCTTTTCCAGTTCATTTTTGAGTTCGCCGTGGCCGAGCAGAAGAAGCTGGGGAGGATCCTTTAATTTTTTCAGGGCTTCGAAAATGTACTTTATCCCCTTCTCCTCGCAAAGCCGGCCCACGAACAACATGAGCGGTTTGTCAGATGAAAGGCCGAATTTGTTTATGATCGCCTGCTTTTCCTCTTCGGTAGGGATCTTGGCGTAGAGCTCGTTGTCGGCGGTGTTCTGGGCGATGAAGATCTTGTCAGCTTTCATGCCTCTGCCCATGAGGTAGGCTTTGACGTGCGTGCCGTAAACAACGGCGAAGTCGGCGTGGCGGTAGATGAAGTCTGTGAGCGGCCTGGTCAGGGTGTGGAAGGGCGTCCTGGGATGGTACCAGAGGCCTGTCCAGATGCCGAAGGGAATGCCGCGAAGTCTGGCTATGAGGTAGCCGAGGAAAATGAAGGCGGCGCCGTTGAAACCCTGGATTACGCCTTCCGTGTCTTTTTGGAAAAGGACTTTGATGTAGCGCCAGAGAATAACAAGTTTGTTGGCGCCGTCGTCGGCAAGGTAAATGTTTTGGGCTTCCTTTTTTCCCTGGGCGTTGCTGGCTTCCCAATATTTTTCCGTGCCGGCGGAATAAAAGAGGATCTTTATGCCCAGCTCGTCATTCAGGATCTTGTAGAGCTTGATCCTGTAAAAGGGGCAGAAATTTGTGACGAGCAGGAATTTTTTCATGGTTCGTCGTCCAGCATTCCGGGAAGCAGAAGCGGCTCCTCGCCTTTTCTCTTGGCGATGGCGTAATTGTAGATCTCGGTAAGGCGGGCCAGGTTCGCTTCCTTGGAGAATTCCTTTTCGCCGTAGGCCGCGACTTTTTCACGCATGGCTATCAGTACGTCTTTCCTGGCGTAAAGCTCTTTTATGCTCTCCTTGAGCTCCTCAACGTTGCCGGGAGTGAACAGCCAGCCTACTCCGGGAGGAAGCAGGGCGGGAAGACCGCCGATACGGGAGGCCAGAACGGGCGTTCCAAGGCGGAGTGAGTCTATGACTGTCACAGGGCAGTTTTCATAGCATTCCGAGGGGAAGACCGTGACGAGCGCCTTGGTCATGTAATAGTTGCAGACGTCGGGCGGCTGGTAGCCCAGGAAGGTCACGTTGGGATTGGGATGCTCCTTCATGTAGGCTTCCACTTCCTCGTCCAAGGGGCCGTTGCCGATCATCTTGGCGGGAACGTTAAGGCCGTCCAGAGCCTTCAGCATGGTCATAACGCCCTTCTCCTGGGAGAAGCGGCCGACGAAAAGGAAATAGCCTTCGCATTTGGCTTCCGGGTCCGGCGTGGCATCGGAGCCGTTCGGTTTCGCGCAGACCGTGCCGAAGCCGGCGTGGCGGTAGAGCCTGGCGGAAAACTTGTTGAGGGTTATGATGCAGTCTATTTTCTTGAAGGTGCCGAGGATGTAATGGAATCTCAGAATTAGCGCGTACCAGAGGGTGTAGAGCCTGCTGTTCCTGAGGCAGCGGCGGGAAACGCACCTGAGCATGCTCTGGTTGGGTTTCCTTTCGCAGGGTCTTCCGTGGCAGAAGAGCAATCCGTTCGGGCAGAAGAAGCGGAAGTTGTGCACGGTCTGGACGATCGGCACATGCTTGACGTGCAGAACGAGGTAGATGGTCGGCGAAAGCAGGGGAAAGACGTTGTGGACCTGGGCGACGTCCGGTTTCTCCTTGTCGATTATGTCGCTAAGTTCGTGCGCCAGCTTCCAGTTGTAAAAACCCCCTAAAAAAGCGCAGAGCTTTTTCCAGGGGGAATAGTCGGCGATGAGGGCGCTGTCCTTCAAAAAAGGCACTACCGTATGCCCGGCCTGACGGAGCATCTCCAGTTCCTTTTGGGCAACGGAGTCCTCGCCTCCCCTTTGAGAATAGAAATTATGACAGAATAAGATCTTCAAATTTTAGAGCTCGTCGGTCATTTCCAAGCCTTCGATCACGGGGATCTCGCCCATATTGGGAGTCATCAGGGTCAAGATATCCCTTCTGGCCTGGACCAGAACTTTTTTAACCGCGTCGTTGAAGAGCTGCATGCAGTAAGCGTCGCCGGCTTCGAGATAATTCTTGTCTTTCCCCTCCTTGACCGCTTCGAAATCCTGCATGGCGTGGCGGATGACAAAGGAATCGCGGAATTCGTATTTTCTGGCCATCACGCGCTTTTCCTGGAGAGTGTCGATCATGTCGACCCTGACGGCCACCCTTACGGTGTAGCGCATCCTCTTCCAAAGGTTGTCGTCGCTCACACTCGACTCGGGGACGCCCATAACGAAAGCGTGGTAGATCTCGCCGGCGACCCTGACGCTGCGCTCGGTCCCGGGAACGTAATTGGCGGAATCGACCACGTCGAGTCCGGCGTTGGAAAGTTCAAGCTGCAGAAGCCTGGTCATGGATTCGCTCAAGGGCTCCTCCAGGACTCCGTCCTCGCTGTAAAAAGCGCCATCCAAAGGATCGGCGGGCCCGACGCGCTCCTGGGAGGGGCGGCGGTCGATGAGGTCCCTGACGGTGACGGTGACCTTGTTCTTGATGTCGAGGTCGCCCGGAGGATCCAGGACGTACGTGACCGCGTACTTGTCAGCGCAGGCGCAAAGGAAAAGGGACGCCAGGGCTGTAAGGAATAGCTTATTCATATTTTTTGGCCTGTTCTTTTAGAGTCTGCGCCATATCGGTCTTTTCCCAGGTGTAGCCGAGGTTTTCTATGCCGAAGTGGCCGTATTTGGCGGTCATGAGATAGATGGGGCGCAGAAGGTCGAGTTTTTTAATGATGGCGGAGGGCCTGAGATCGAAATTGTCTTTCACCAGTTTCTCGATAGCCCTGTCGCTGATCTTGCCGGTGCCGAAAGTGTTGACGTTCAAGGAAAGCGGATCTGCCTTGCCAATGGCGTAGGAGACCTGGACTTCGCACTGCTTGGCAAGACCGGCCTTGACGATGTTTTTCGCCACGTAGCGCATCATATAGGCGGCGCTGCGGTCGACTTTAGAGGGGTCTTTGCCGGAGAAGGCTCCGCCGCCGTGGCGACCCATGCCGCCGTAGGTGTCGACGATGATCTTGCGGCCGGTCAGGCCGGCGTCGCCGTGCGGACCGCCTATCACGAAGCGGCCGGTGGGATTGATGTGGATGATGGTATCCTTATCCAGCATCTTTTTCGGAATGACCTTCTCGATGACTTCTTTTTTGAGAGTCTTGACGATCTCAGGGTGCTTGACCTTCGGATCGTGCTGGGTGGAGATGACGATCGTATGGACTCTTACCGGCTTGCCGGTCTTGTCGTACTCAATAGTGACCTGAGATTTGCTGTCAGGCCTGAGCCAATTGATCTTCTTTTTCTGCCTGAGCTCGGTCAGCTTGTTGATTATGGCCCTGGCGTAGCTGACAGGCATGGGCATAAGCTGGGGAGTCTCGGTGCAGGCGTAGCCGAACATCATTCCCTGGTCGCCGGCGCCCTGCTCGCGATGGAGGCCCTTGTCGCTGGAGACGCCCATGTCGATGTCGGGCGACTGCCTGTTGATGCAGGCCATGACCGCGCAGGACTTGGTGTCGAAACAGAGTTCGGGGTCGTCGTAGCCGATCCCGGCCACGGTCTCCCTGGCGATCTTCTGGAAATCCAGCGTGGCTTTGGTGGTGATCTCGCCGGAAATAACAATGAGCCCGGTGGCAGCCATAACTTCGCAGGCTACGCGGCTCGACTTATCCTGACGCAAAGCTTCGTCCAGTACGGCGTCGGATATCTGGTCACAGACTTTGTCCGGGTGTCCCATGGAGACACATTCAGAAGTGAAAAGATAATTTCCTTCCCGGCTCTTCTGATCTTTGGCCATAAATAAAAACTCCCTTTTTTTAAGATTAAAAATCAGACTTATTTAATTATAGCCTTTTTCACCCTGAATTTATCTTTCCGCCTGTCCGTCAACGAATCGGGCGTATTCCGGATTGAATATCATCTTTACGGTCCCCGTCGGTCCGTTGCGCTGTTTGGCTATTATTACCTCCGCCTCGTCGGTGGCGGCTTCCTTGTTGTAATAGCTCGGACGGTAGAGCATCATGACCATGTCGGCGTCCTGCTCTATGGAGCCGGATTCCCTCAGATGGGAAAGCTGGGGGCGGCTGCCCTTGTCCGTTCCCTGCTCCGCCTGGCGGTTGAGCTGGGAAAGCGCGATGACGGGAACGTTCAGTTCGACGGCCAGGGATTTCAGCGAACGGGATATGTAGCTGATCTCCTGAACACGGTTGTCCTTGAACTGCTTGTCGCTGCCGGCTGACAAAAGCTGGATGTAGTCGACGAAAACGGCGGCGAAATTGGGGCATTTGGCCCTCAGAAGCTGGCAGCGGGATTTGATGTCGATTGGTGTAAGGCTGGGAGAAGAGTCGATGAACAAATCGAGCTCTTTCAAAACGCCGGCGGCCCTGACCAGTTTGGTGTAATCCATGTCGGTCATGTCGCCGCGTCTAAGATTCTGGCCCCTGACGCCGGCCCTGGAGGAAAGGAGACGCGTCACGAGCTCGTTGGGGCCCATCTCAAGCGAGAAGAAAGCCACCGCCGCCTTGTTCCTTTCGGCGATGTGCTCGGCCATATTGAGAGCCAGCGCGGTCTTGCCCATGGAGGGTCGGGCGGCCAGAATGATAAGTTCGCCTCCGTGGAAGCCGGAGGTCATGCTGTTGATGTCCCGGAAGCCGGTATCCAGACCGCTCACGGTGGCGCCTGCGCGGCGCGCTTTGGTAAGTTTCTCCAGTATCTCGATACTGGGGAGCATCAGATCGCTGATGGGCGAAAAACCGCGGTTGTTGTCCTTCAAAAGGCCGACCATGCCCTGCTCCGCCTCGGAGATGATCTCCTTGGCGCTGCGTTCCCCGCCCTGGCATTCGCTGATGGCTTTGCGGCAGGTCTGGATAAGGGAGCGCAGAAGGGCCTTGTCTTTTACTATCGCGGCGTAGTGCTCGATGTTTTCTGTGGTCGGCACCATTTCCACCAGCTCGGCGAGATAAGCCGCCCCGCCGGCGGAATTGTAGGCCGCGTTCCCTTCGAGCGCGGCGTGGACCGTTATCACGTCCACGCCTTCCTCATGCTCGAATTTTTCTTTTATGACTGCGAAGATCTCCCGATGGGCCGGCTCGACGAAAGATTCGCGCGACACAAAACCGAAGGCTTTGGCGCGGGCCTCCTCGTCCACCAGCATGCAGCCCAAAACGCAGCGCTCCGCCTCAAGGTTCCTGGGCGGTTCGTAATTCGCGAGCTGTTGCGAAGTTTCGCGTTCGGGAGCTTCCATAAAGGAAAGGGAAAATTATTCGCTGACGACCCAGACTTTCAGGGAAGCCGTGACTTCGGGATGAAGCTTGACTTCGACGTTCGTGAGGCCGAGCTGCTTGATGGGAGTTTCCAAAGCGATCTTCTTGCTGTCAAGAACGACGTTCTGGGCTTCCAGTTCGTCGGCGATGTCTTTCGCGGTGACGGAGCCGAAGAGCTTCTCGTCTTCGCCGGCCTTGCGGGCCAGTTTGACGGTGATGTCATCGAGCTTCTTGGCCATTTCCTGACAGGCTTCGAGTTCCTTGGCTTCCTCTATGCGGCGGCGGCGGACGATGGCTTCGATCTGGTCTTTGGCGTCCTGGGTCGGCTTGTCAGCCAGCTTCTTGGGAAGAAGATAATTGCGGGCGTAGCCTTCGGCCACGTTGACGATGGTGCCGGCCTTGCCGAGCTTGGGGATATCTACACGTAAAATCAGTTCCATAGATCCTTCCTTAATAAATTAGTCTTCATTGTGCACATCGCCCACGTAAGGCAGGAGAGCCATAAAGCGGGCCAGTTTGACGGCTTTGGCCAGTTTGCGCTGGCACTTGGCGCAGTTGCCGCTGACGTAGCGGGGAACGATGCGGCCGTAGTCGGTCAGAAAAGGCTTCAGAGTTTCGACGTCTTTGTAGTCGATGGTCTTCTTTTCCTGGCAAAAACTGCAGGGCAGTTTTTCGATTTTTCTTCTTTTGACAGTCATGATTTTTGTCCGAGTATAGATTGTTAATTATTATCAAAGGTCAAAGGCGCTTTGTCCTTTATTTTCTTCCACGGTCTCGGTCTTTTCGGGCTCGAGTTCGTCGAGTCCTGAGACCTCTTCCACTTTCGTGTTTTGAGCTTCTTCGGTGTTCACCTCGGGAACGGAGACCTCTTCTACGCTTTCGCCCCGGGCCTCTTTCAGGATCTCGGAAACGTTCAGGGCGGGTTCAACTTTGTAAGATTCGTCGCCCGTGAATTCGTAGGCTAAGCTGGGATAGTTCTTGAGGTATCCCCTGGAAGTCGTCTTCCAGTTGAAGGCGCGGGTCTCGCCGGGCCAGACTATGATGGTCTGCCCGTCGGTGTCCCACTCCGTCTTGTCGGTCGTCACGTTGCGATTGTCGAGCGACGCAAGGATGCGGCTGTAATCGCGTTCGTTCATGACCTGGCCGCTAGCCGCCACGATCTCTTCGGGAGAGGAGAAGCCCCATTTGATGACATAGCCGTTCTTCACGCTCATGTTGACGTCGGAAGTGAACCAGGTCATGGGATTGAGGCCGGACTGCTCGAACCAGGACAGAGGATTGGGTATCTCACCCTGCTCCACCATGATCAAGCTGCCGTTCTCCACCACGAAAAAGCGGCGGGCGTTGGACATCCTCGGGGTAAGGGGCGAAGACGGTTCTTTGTCTTCGGCCAGCTCCCTCAGAGTCTCGCAGTAGGCTGCCCTTTTGGCGGGATCGCTGGAAGGACTGCCGAACCCTTCGTAGCGCACGGTGGCTTCCGCGGTGTCGCTGTCAACGATAGCGACTCTCCAGTCTTCCGTCTCGTAGGGCGGAATGGAGGAGCAGGCGGAAAGTATGAGCGCCAGAAAGGTCAAGCAAAGGACATTGCGCATAAGTTTTCTTACTTTTCAGTTACTTGGATCAGATAACGAAGGACATCCGCGTTGAGGACGCAGCGTCTCTTGAAATCGCTGACGGCCGCCGGCGGCATGGAAAAGTTGATCTGATAATAGAAGCCCTCGTTGCAGTGGGCGATGGGGTAGCACAGCACTTTCTGGCCGATCTCCTCGGTCTTCTCGATAGTGCCGCCAAAACGCTCGACATCCTTGGCAATCGTGGCGGCGACAGCGGCGAAACGCTCGCTGGCAGCGTCCGGATTGATGATGAACAAACATTCGTACTTATTCACTGGATTACCTCCTAGTTAGACGCGTCTTCCGCTATGGGAGCGCGCCAGTTATTTATTTCATTTATTGTTTTTTCTTCGTTAAGAAAGAGCCGCTTGGGAAGATCCTCTAAGTAACCGGTCATAGCCTTTACATAAGGGATGTCTTCCTTCGGGAAATCTTCCAGCACCCGCTCCGCCATATTGGCCGAGCCGATGCCGGTTCCCATTCTCAAGCGAGGCACTTCCTCGGTCCCGAAGACCTCGAGAACCGATCCCAAACCGTTGTGTCCTCCGGAACTCCCCTCTTTCCTGTATCTGAGCTTCCCCAGAGGGAGAAAGCTGTCGTCAAGGATTATGAGAATTTCGCTCGGTTTGAGACCGCGGCTTTTGGCCACTTTGTAGGCCGCTTCGCCGCTAAGGTTCATGTAAGTTTTAGAAAGAACTAACAGTGGCTCGTCCGCGCTTTGGCACCAGAGGTAATTTTTCCAGAAATAGCTTTTCCAATTAAGGCCGCTTTTTTCCCTCATCGCCTCCAGAGCCATCCTGCCAAGGTTATGCCTCGTATTGGCGTACTGCGCCGGAGGATTCCCAAGGCCCATGATCGCGCGGATCATGAGATCACTTCTTGCCTTTCGGCGCTTCGGGCTCGGCTTCCTCTTCTTTCTTGCGGGCCGTGATGACTTCGGGTTCCTCAGCGGCGGCTTCGCCGGAAGCTTCGGAAGCGGCGGAATCCTCGGCGGCGGAGGAGCTGATGACGACGACCGGGGTCTCCGGGTCGGCCAAGATCTTTACGCCTTCGGGAACCTGAAGGTTGGCAACGCGCAGAACTTCGTGAAGCTTAAGGGGGCTCACGTCAACAGTGATATCGTCAGGGATGCTGCCGGCTTTGCACTGTATCTCGACTTCGCGGAGGGTGACCTCCATGATGCCGCCGAAATTCTTGACGCCGTCCGCATCACCCAGGGTGATGATCGGAACGGAAACGGTGACGATCTCGTCGAGATCGACGACCACAAAGTCCACGTGCTGGATGTTGTGGGTGGCGCGGTGGCGCTGGATCTCTTTGATCAGGACATTCACGACCTCGCCTTCGGCGTCCAGAGTCAGAACAGCGTGCTCGCTGTGCATCTTCTTCATCAGCTGGGAAAAGTCGTGCAAATTAAGGGTGATGTTGATGTTTTTGCCGTGTCCGTACACAACAGCGGGGATGTCGCCCTGAGCGCGCATTCTGCGGGCAACGGGGCTGCCGCCGGCTGTTCTGCGGGAGCAGGACATCTTCAGTTCATTAGCCATGATTCTTCCTTAATATAGTTAAAATGTAATTGATTGATTGTTGCCTAAAAAAAGAAGGCACGCCCATTTAGGCGTGCCGTTCCGTAAGCTTAAAGAGGACAGGGATCCTCTTTGAAAGCGACGTTATGGTTGGTTCGCAGAAACGAGCCAGGCTGAAATGTCAGCCAACGCGCAAAATGAGAGTGTGATAATTATATTAAACCGCCCCTTAAAATACAAGAGGGGCGCTCACTTGGAGTATTTGACCGGATAATCGGTGACGATGGCGTCCCCTTCCAGGTCTTTTGCCAGGGTGAAGTCCCTGTCGGCCCTTATCGTCCACAGAGCCAGCTTCATCCCTTCTTTGTGGACCTTGTCGGCGAAACGCCTGGTGGTCGTGGCCAGCTCCGCGGAGATCCAGTCGCAGCCGGCTTCCTTGGCAGCGAGAATGTTTTTCTCGTCGCTCCCGCCGCACAGATACCCGGTGCTGATCTTGGGATCGAACTCCTTGGTGAACTTCAGCCCATCAAGGCAGAAGGAGATCACCAAAAGTTTTTCGCCGCCAAATTCCACTTCCTTCAGTTCCTCAACCATGAGCTCGGCCAGCTTTTTCAGCCTTTTGCCGTCCCCGTTCGTCTTGAGTTCGAGCTGCATTAAGATATCCTTGTCTTTCAGGAAAGCGAGCAGCTCCTTCAAAGTCGGCAGCGGGTGTCCGTCCTTGGTCCTGACTTTCTTTATCTCCTCCAAGGTCATATCCTCAACCACGCCCTCCACGCCGCATCTCCTCATCAAGCTGCCGTCGTGGGTCGCTATGATCTGATCGTCCTTGGTGATGTGGATGTCGGTCTCGAAGGCTTTGATGCCCAGCGAGGCGCATTCCTCAAGCGAGGAAAGGACATTCTCGTCCCTTTCCCCGGCGCCCATCCTGTGGGCCACGATCAAAGGTTCCGCTGCCAAAGCCGTCATGCCGAAAAACAAGCAAAAAGCGAAAAACAGTCTTTTCATATCAGGGATGCGCGATCTCGGGAGGCAGCATCGTCAGACCGTTGCGGTTCACAAGCGAAACGAATTCCTTTTCAAGGAAGTAGGTCGCCCTGACCGTGTATTCGCTCGGAGTATTCCAGCCGTAGATGTTCATCTGCGTCTTGCTCTCAAGGAATTCGACCACCACATCGATGCCGTCCGTCACCCTGAAGAAACTGTGGTCCTTGGCCTGGATGGGTATCATGGTGTACTTTCTTGAGTACATGCTCAGGATGTAGTTCTTCTGGTCGACCGTGCAGCCGTTGAAGATATGCTCCATGGCTAAGAGCTCATCCTTGGCGTCGAAGAAGAAAAGGCGGGCCGCCAAAACTAGCTTGTTGGTGCTGCCGCTCGTGTCGTCAACAGCCGCGATTATATAGGCTTTGTCCTTGTAAGGATATGTCGGAGCTTCGATCTCCAGGGCGCCGGACATCACGTTCGTGACGTCCTTAAAAGGCATGGTCAGGTAAATTTTGTTCCAGACCACGGACTTTATGTTGGCCAGGCGTTCCGCTTCCTTGATCTGTTCCTGCGTGAGTTCCGCCGGCTCCGCCGACTCCGTGGCCGTCACCACGGTCATCTCCATGGCGCCTTCTTTCGCTGGCGCATCTTCGGCCCAAAGGCAGACGGCGGAAGCGAAAGTTAAAAACAAAGCTAGAATGAGCGTTGATCTCATGTATTTATCCTCTTTTTCCCTAAATGTTACCACTTTCTGAGGAACAGCGCAACGCCAGTCAGCAGCAGAGCGAGCAGCGCCGGCTCGGGCACGGTGGCGTCGAAGACGACGATGTCGTCGACGTAGATGTTGGCGTAGGCTTCTTCATCCAAGTTTCCGCTGGAGCAGATGGAGAGCGCCGTCACCGGCTCGCCTTCCCTGTAGTTCTCGAAATAAAGTTCGAGAGCGTCCACGTTGGTCACGCAGTCGCCGAAAGTAATGTCGGTGGTCCTCATCTTGTCGTAGCTCATGTCCAGGGTGTAGGAGAAGTCGAACCACTCGTCTAAGGGCGCGCCCGGCAGCTCGAGCTCGTCGAATCCCTTGACGTAAAGCTGGGCCAGGCCGGACTCCAGATCGCGCCAGACCCAGAATTCCTGCAGCGGATTGTGGCCGAACTGCTTGACGTAAAGGATGGACTGGTCGGGACCCTCGCTGGGGATCATGATCTTTGAGGAGAAGGTGAATTTCGTCCAGGACGGAACGTAGGCCGGGATCAGAGAGCCACTGTATCCGCCGCAGCCGTAGTAGCGCAGCGCCTGCTGGCCGTCCACTTCCTCCACGAAAGCCCAGAGATTGGAAACGTTCTGCTCCGGATCAAGCGTCCAGCCGTCCTGGCCGTTGATGTTGCCCAGATGGAAATAGGGCTCCTCGAAATCCGCGGAGTAGAAGACGCCGCCCCTGGCGCAGGAGACCATGGTGGTCACGCAGCCGCCGGTCTCGGAGAAGAAACGCACGAAGTAGCGGTAGTAGCCCGGATCGGGCTCGGAAGCGATCGCCACGTTCACCGTGAAGCTTTCCTGCAAAGTGCCCGTCGACGGAGAGACCACCAGCGGAGCGTCGTCCAGGACTTCCGCCTCGAACTGGCAGGACTCGGCGCCGGAGTTCTTCAAAACGACGTCGCAGGAATCATCCGTCTTCATGGAGACGTAGCTGGGGCCGGTCATGTGCGGCTTGGATTCGCGCTCCTCCTCGCAGATCAGGAGATTGTCGATGCAGACGCCGGAAACGTAATCGATCTGGTCGGGGTTCTTCTGCACGCCGTCGGAACCAAAGTTCAGGGTGTGCAGAGTTCTGAAGACCTTGCCTCCGTAAGTCTGCAGCGGCATGTCTTCTCCGAACTCGTAGCGGTCGCCGTCAAGCTCGATATAGTTGACCACCTGCTGACGGAAGTCCATGGCGTACCTCAAATGGTGCCAGACGTCGCACTCATACTGATTCGCGCCCAGGCTGCCCGCGAGATCGATCCCCTGTGCCTTGGTGGCCCTGAAGAGGGTGTCGCCCTCGCTCTTTCTGAAGTTCATCGTGAAGGGAATGTGCTTCCACAATTCGCCGGTCACGTCGAAGTTGGCCGCCTGGCTGTCGCTGGGCCAGTAGAAATCGAAGTCCACCGCCACGATCAGGTTGGAAGGCGTGTCGACCGTGTACTCGTAGCCGTAGTAGCCGCCGGAGCAGATGATGCGGACCAACTCCCCGTCGATGGCAAACGGCATGTTGGTGACCACCATGCTGTTGTAAGCCATGCCGTTTCCGATGCCGCCGTCAAGGGTTCCGCTCCTGTCGGTGTACCAGCGATCCTGGCCGCTAATTTCGCCGATGTTCATGTAAGGCCCGGAGAAATCTTCCTGATAGAAGACCGTGCCCGACTGCGCGGACAGAGGAACGTAAAGAACTCCGCCCATGCCGCCGTCCACCTTGATGGTGGTGCGGTAATAGAAGTCGCCCATGTCTTCCCTGAGCAGACGGAAACCGAGTTCCTTCTCGCCTTCGCCGTCGATGCCGCCCTCGCCGTTCACGCATTCCACCCAGCCCGGGTCGCCTTCCAAGCTGACCACGTAGTTGACCCTGTTGGTGCCGGTGTTGCGGACGGTGAAATAGAAAGTCTCCTGCTCGCGGCCAAGTTCGATCTTCTTGGTGTAAGTCTCCAGTTTCGCGACAGGCGGCGCCGGCTTACTGACCGCTTTCAAAACGATGTCGTCGATGTCGCCGTACATTTCGAAGGACATCCAGTTCGGCACCTGCTTCTTCTGACTGGTGAAAGCCATGGAAACGTTCGTCACCAGGCTCCCCACCTGCCAGGAGATGATGTGGTACTTGGCCATATCCATCGTCACCGCGATGTCGTTGTACTCATAAGGAAATTCGTAAGGCAGTATGAGCCACTTGTTCTGGTTTTCGATGAGATCGTAGCCGTAGACGCGGAAGCTCTCGCCGTTCCAGTTCTTGGTCTCGAAAACGGAGGGAGGCCCGTAGGCATGGCTGGCGCCGTCATCCACGCCCAGCTTGAAGTAACTGTCGATGCCGCCCGCTCCGGCGGTATCCTCGAAGGGCCGCAGCTTGAAGGACCAGACCAGATATTCCGTATCCTTGTCGAACTCCATTTCGCTCATGTCGAAATTCTTGCCCACGAAGTTATTTTTGCCGTCCAGGTGCATGGCGCGGGAGCCGTCCGGGCCCAGGCCGTCCGTGACGTCGTTCTGGGAAGTTTCGTAATTGTGCCGGGGGTCCTTGGCCGCCCAGCCGTTCTGGCCGATGATCGAGCCAAGCTCGTAGCCTTCGCCAGACTCGAAGCCGATGCGCAGCAGTTCCCTTTCGTAAGCGGAAGCGTTAAGAGCGCCGACGAAAACCAGCAGCGCCAACAAGGATAAGAAATGTTTTTTCATAATGGCCTCAATTGTTTGTTATCTTGGTCTATTTTAACAAAAACGGCTTATTTTTTAAACGAAATGACCTTTTGGAAGAGGGCCTCGAAATTTTGAGCGCAAAGCTCGATCGTGAGGCCTTTGGCGGTGTTGGGAGCGTTTTGGGAAAAACTATTCAATTTTTCCTCATCAAGCAGGAGATCCAGGGCCTTGGCCATCTCGTCAACCTTGGAACTGTCATCCACGACGAAGCCGTTCACATTTTCCGTCACCATTTCCGCGCCGCCGGCGTCTTTAGTCGTAATAAGGGGAAGGCCGCAGAGCATCGCCTCGGCCGTCACGTTGGCAAAAGAATCGTAGTGCGTCGGGAAAAGCATGATGTCGGAGCCGCGGTAATATTCCGCCGGATCATCAACTCTGGAAAGCCAGACGGTTTTGAACTTGTCCCCTATTTTTCTTTTCAAAGCGCTTCTCAATCCTTTGTCAGGCTTGCCGATGACGACGAGCGTGAACTTCGAGGGATCTTTCGTTTTAAGGAGGGCTTCCACCGCTTCCGGCAGACCTTTTCTTTTATAGTTGTTGGCCGAGAAAAGCACGATGCGGGTCTTGGGATCGACGGCGTTGGCTTTCGTCAGTTTTTCCCTGGCTTCCGCCCTTCCCCTATCATGGAATTCCTCCTGATCGATGCCGTTGTAGATCGTCACTATCCTTTCCTCGGGGAAGTCGTAATACTTTTGGAGAAGGCGCTTGTCCATTTCGGAGATGGCGACCGCGTATCCGAGATTCTTGGGATCGTAGAGTTTTTTCTCAAAGGCGAGGATGCGGCGGTTCCTCGGCATGAATTTCTGAAAGAACCAGGTCCTGGGATATTTTTTCGGCAGCCAGTAGGCGTAGATGCCGCCGGCGAAGCGGTGGACGTCCTGGGGATACATTTGGGTAAGTCCGCAGACGATGTCCGGCTTTGCTTCCAGTTTCTCTATTTCTTCCTTTAAACTCTTGGAATATTCCTCCCAGGGATCGTGGAAAAGGCGCGCTTTCGGGATCCTAATGAAATCAATGCCAAGCTCCTCGTACTTTTTGTCCCAGGAGTAGCAGGCGACAGAGATCTTATGCCCCCTTTGCAGAAGGGCCTTGATCAAATTTATGCTGAAGCGTTCGGCGCCGCCCAGCTTTTTGTCGAGTTTCTGTATGGCGAAAAGAATGCGCATTTCAGGTCTCCGAGCGGACGTACTTGCGTCCGGGAAGCGGTATAACGTAACCTTTTATTTCCAATGATACCAAAGAGGCGGAAACTTTATCTATGGATTCGTCCAGCAAAGTCGAGATGCGGTCCGGCGTCATCGGCTCCACGATGGCCGCGAAGACCGCTTTTTCCAGGCCTTCCAGCTTCTCTTCCGTTTTTTTCTGCCTCTCCTCCAGGGAAAGATCCTGGGGCGGCTTCTGGAACATCAGCTCGAATTCGTCAGCCATCTGCTCGGGGCTCGTGACGAGGATCGCGCCTTCCCTGATAAGGTTGTTCGTGCCGGCGGAAAGCGGCGCGGTGACGGGACCGGGAACGGCGTAAACGGAGCGGTTGTATTCCGCGGCGTAATGCGCGGTGATAAGCGAGCCGCCCTTTTCCCTCGACTCGACGACGAGCGTCGCCCTCGCCATGCCGGCTATAAGGCGGTTCCGCAAGGGAAAGGAGCCCTTGCCGATGGCGCGGTGCCAGGCATATTCCGTTATGACGGCGCCCTTTTCGGCGATCTCGTCGAAGAGTCTTTCGCTGCCCTTGGGATAAACGTAGCCGAAGCCGTAGCCAAGGAGCGCGATCGTTCTTCCGCCGACGGAAAGCGCGCCTTCGTGCGCCGCGGTGTCGATGCCCATCGCCATGCCGGAAACGATTGGGATTCCGGCCTGAGCGAGCCTTGCGGACCAGCGGTAAGCGATGTGCCTGCCGTATTCCGTGGCGTCCCTTGAACCTACGATCGCCAAGGCTTCATTGTCATTCGGCGAGAGCGTTCCCTTCATATAGAAGAGCAGAGGATGGTCGAAGATCTGCTTCAACAGTTCCGGATAATCGGGATCGTAAAAAGTGACGAGCCTGATCTTTTCTCTCTTGATTATTTCCCAGGCTTTCGCGAGATCGACTTCCTTTTCCCAGTTTATAAGCCTCGAATTGTAGTCGCCGGACAAAAAGTCGACTTCCGGCGCTTTTTTCTCCTTGGGAAGGGAGCGGAAGATCTCGGAGGGCGAACCGAAATACTCAAGCAGTCTTCTGGCCGAGATCGGTCCGACCCTCAGGTGATTGAGGATTAGAAGGGCGTCCAGATCCGTCACGGCAATTTGTCCTCGAGGGAAATGACTTCGCGGCTCTCAAGGCGCAGGGTGATCTCCTTTTCGCTTTCCTTCTCATTGGCGTAAAGCCGAATGAAGCCAAGGGCTATCGTCAGAGCTACGACGAGCCAGGCCGCCAGATACTCGCCGCGGATCAGCATTTACTTTTTCTCCGAAAGTTCCTTCAGCTCTTCTTCGGTGACCGGCCTGGGCTCGAAGCCCGGGACCGTTTCCCATTTGTTAAGGGTCACCGTGATCCTTGGCCTGACGAAACCGAAAGGCACAGTGGAAGAAATGAGAAGCGGAGTCTTTGTCTTCTCTTCAAGGTAAATGGTCACGTCCCTGTCAAGTTCCAGAAGGCCCTTGAAGACCTCCTCCTTCTTCAGGTTGAGGGGCTTTATCACGACGCGGATGGCGTGGAAATTGCCGGCTTCTCCCAGACTGAGGATAGCTTTTTCAACCACTTCCACCTTGAGATGGAAGATCTTGTCGGTCTCGACCAGCTTCACTTCCGTCGAATCGCCGACGTTGGAGCCAAGGCGAGCCCTGACTTTGAAGGCGCCGCCGAAAATGTCGTCCACGTCCTGGTCGGCGTCTATGACGCGCCTAACCTTGTAGGTGACCTTGTCCTTTTCCAGCCTGGTGTAGGTCATCTTTTTGTTGGCGCGGTCGAAAAGCAGCTTGCGGCCGCGGCGTTCCGTGCCGTACTGCTCAAGGTCGTGGAAAAGCGATTCCCCGCTGTAGCGGGCGACCTGGGCCGCCAAACGCACGTCGGCCAGGTAAACGAGATAATTGCCGTAGCAGCGGCCCGTGAAGCAGTAGGTCGTGCGGCCTTCGAAATTGCTGGTGAAAGTCTCCTGCGTCACCGTGCCGATCGGCAGAAAGCCGACGGCGTAGGCCTTGTAGGTCAACTTCTCGCCCACGGGGTGGACGTCGCTTGCGCTAGCAAAGTAACTAGCAGCAAAAAAACAAAGACTCACCGCGCACGCGCAGTGAGTCCTGAAAAGAAATTTTAGATTCATCTTCGGCTTAGTAGCCCCAACCGGCGTACTCATCCGTAGTGAACAGCCATTCGGCGTTCTCTACGGTCTTATAGGTCTCGTGAACGATCTCGTCATCCGGATAAATGTAAGAAAGATCCTGAATGGCGGTCTGCGTATCCTTAGCGGTCGTAGAGCAACCTACTAAGGCGAAAGCCAAGGCCAAAAGAACCAAGATGCGCATATTTTCCTCCAAATATTTGGTAGATTAACTTTTTTGCGATTAATAAACTGTTGGTATTCTAGCAAAAGGGATTTTTGGTGTCAACTCACCACTCTATCTCCTTCTTCTCCTCCTCCGTCGGCAGCCAGGGGGAGTCCCAGGGCCAGGTGGGGATCTCGAAGATCGTATACAGCGTATGGTTGCGGGCGTTGGTGCCCAGGACCATAAGGTCAAAAACGCCGCCGAAGATCCTGATCACCGAGAAGTTGGCGCCATCTATGATACCCATGGGCAGGCCGTAGGGAATGTAGTTCCAGCTGTAGAGGCAGGAATAATATGTCGTGCGGGCCGGCAGCTCGATGAGGGAGCAGCTAACGTTGGCAAGACCTCTCAGCAAGCCCTTGCCCATAGTGTGGTCGGGATCCGGGGCCATGGAGTCGAAGTCCCTGTCCGCGGCGCAAAGGTTGAGCGATGCGAAAAGCGCCAGTAAAACCGCTAAAAACGTGATCTTCTTCATATAATTTTCCAGTTGTTAGTGTTATTTATATTATCAAAAATCACGAATCAAAGTCAATAAAAAAGCCCCCGCCGGAAGCGGGGGCTTACTTTTCGGGGACTCATTTCCCCTTCTTTTCCAGGCAGGTCTTTATGAAGGCCTTGAAAAGCGGGTGCGGCGTCGTGGGCCGTGATTTGAACTCCGGATGGAATTGGCAGGCCAGGAAGAAGGGATGCTTCGGGATCTCCAGGATCTCCACGAACTTGCCGTCCGCGGTGGTGCCCGTGATCTTCATGCCGGCCTTCTCGAAAGCGGCCGCCAGCTCTTTATCGTAGAGCATGGCGTAGCGCTGACGGTGCCTTTCGGAGATCTTTTTCGCCTTATAGAGCTTGTAGGCTTTGGAATCCGTCTTCAAGACGAGGTCGCGGGCGCCAAGCTTGCTGGTCCCGCTCCTCTGTTCGTCGATGATGCCGATGGCGGATCTCTCCCCGCCTCTCTCCGAGAGAGCCGCGCCTTTCATTTTGAGGACGTTCTCAGCGAACTCGATGGCGGCGGCTTCCATACCGGCGCAGATCCCGAAGAAGGGGATCTTGTTTTCCCGGGCGTATTTTGCGGCCAGGGCCTTCCCCTTCTCGCCGAAATTGCTCATGCTGCCCATGACGAGGACGCCGTCCACGCCGGAAAGCGCCTTCTTGGCGTTCTTGACGAGATCCTCGGGGTCCACGATCTTGGTTATGACCTTGGCGTCGCACTGCATGCCCGCGTGCTGCAACGACTCGTAGACGCTCTTGTAGGCGTCTTTGATGATGGAATAGCGGGTGACCAGGCCAACCGTGCAGGAATATTTGGGCTGGGTGGCCTTGCGGACCAGCGTGTCCCAATTCGTGTGCTTGATGGGCTTGATGGGAAGGTTAAGCTGCTTTAAGACCTCGATGTCCAGCCTCTGCTTGGCAAGTTCCCTCGGGATGGCGTAGACGCTCGTGGTGATGTCTCTTTCCTCGATGACTCTTTCGGGCCTTACGTTGCAGAAAAGCGCCAGCTTGTCGCGGTGCTCCTGCGGAATCTCAACTTCCGTGCGGCAGACCAGAACGTCCGGAATGATGCCGATGGAGCGCAGGACCGCCACGGACTGCTGGCTGGGCTTGGTCTTCAGTTCGCCCGCCGCGCGCAAATAAGGCACTAGCGTCAGGTGCACGAAGCAGGTGTTGTTCGGGCCTTCCTCGAAACGGAACTGCCTGGCGGCTTCTAAAAAGGGCTGCGACTCGATGTCGCCGGCGATGCCGCCGATCTCGCAAAGCACGATGTCGATGTCGGGGCCGGCCGCGCTTCTGATGGACGCCTTGATCTCGTTAGTGATGTGGGGAATGACCTGGACTGTGCCGCCCAAGTATCCTCCTTCCCTCTCCCTCTGCAGAACGGCGGAATAGATCTTGCCGCTGGTGTAGCTCGAGCATTTAGTGCAGGTGACGCCCGCGAAACGCTCATAGTGCCCGAGGTCGAGGTCGGCTTCCGTACCGTCGTCGGTCAAAAAGACCTCGCCGTGCTGGAAGGGGCTCATGATGCCGGGGTAGACGTTCAGATACGGATCGAGCTTCTGCATGAAGACCCGGTATCCGCGGCTTTTAAGTAAACAGGCCAGACTGGCCGACGTGATTCCCTTTCCCAGACTGGAAACGACACCGCCGGTCACGAAGACAAATTTTGTTTTGTTTTTCATTTTAGGGTAGTACCTCCTTGATGGGTACATTCTAACAAATTTCACCCTAAAATGGAACGCTTATTTCTTGCCTTTTTCCTTCTCTTTTTTGTATATCAAGGCTTCCTTGACGAGATTGTCGAACAGAGGATGCGGCTTGGTCGGACGCGACTTGAATTCCGGGTGGAACTGGCAGGCCACGAAGTAGGGATGATCAGGCAATTCGACCATTTCCACCAGCTTTTTGTTCGGCGAAAGGCCGACGACTTTCAGCCCGGCCTTCTCCAGTTCCTTGCGGAAACTGGAGTCGTAGGAGAGTTCATAACGGTGGCGGTGACGCTCGGAAATTTCCGTCGTTCCGTAGGCTTTCGCGGCCTTGCTGCCCTTCGCCAGCTTGCAGGGATAAGCGCCCAAACGCATGGTGCCGCCCTTGTCGGTGATCTTCTTCTGCTCTTCCATCAGATCGATGACCGGATGCTTAGTCTCGGGGTCGAATTCCGTGGAGTTGGCGTCCTTCCAGCCAAGCACGTTCCTGGCGAACTCGATGACCGTGCACTGCATGCCGAGGCAGATGCCGAGGAAGGGGATCTTGTGTTCCCTGGCGTAGCGGATGGCCACGCATTTTCCGGGAACGCCGCGGCTGCCGAAGCCGCCGGGCACAAGGATGCCGTCCACGCCCTGGAGAAGTTTGCTGTCCTTTTCGAGGTCTTCCGCCTCGATGAATTTCACTTTCACCTTGGCGTAATGGGCCATTCCGGCGTGCTGGAAGGCCTCGTGCACGCTCTTGTAGGCGTCTCTTATGGCCACGTATTTCCCGACCAGGGCGATGGTGCATTCCGTTTTCGGCTTCGTCGCCCTCTTCACCAGTTCGTCCCAGCTCGTGTGCTTGATGGGCTTCATCTTCAGGTTAAGCTGCTTCAAGACCTCCTCGTCCAGATGCTGCTCGCTCAAAGCTTTCGGAATGGCGTAGACGCTCGTGGTGATGTCCAGCTCCTCGATCACCCTTTCTTTCCTGACGTTGCAGAAAAGCGCCAGCTTGTCGCGGTGCTCCTGGGGAATGGGCATTTCCGTACGGCAGACCAGAATGTCCGGGATAATACCGATGGAACGCAAAACCGCCACGGACTGCTGGCTGGGCTTGGTCTTCAGTTCGCCCGCCGCCCGCAAATAAGGCACGAGCGTCAAATGCACGAAGCAGGTGTTGTTCGGGCCTTCCTCGAAGCGGAACTGCCTGGCCGCTTCCAAAAACGGCAGAGACTCGATGTCGCCGGAAACGCCGCCGATCTCGCACAGAACGATGTCGACGTTGGGGCCCGCGGCGCTCCTGATAGCCAACTTGATCTCGTTGGTGATGTGCGGAATGACCTGCACTGTGCCGCCCAGGTATCCGCCCTGGCGCTCGCGCTGCAAGACCGCGGAATAAATTTTTCCGCTGGTGTAGTTGGAGGCTTTGCTGCAGGTGACGCCCGCGAAACGCTCGTAGTGGCCGAGGTCGAGGTCGGCTTCCGTGCCGTCGTCCGTCACGAAAACTTCGCCGTGCTGGTAAGGGCTCATGGTGCCGGGATCGATATTCAGATATGGATCCAGCTTCTGCATGAAAACGTTATAGCCCCGGCTTTTAAGCAGCAAAGCCAGACTCGCTGAGGTTATCCCCTTCCCTAGGCTTGACACCACGCCGCCCGTGATGAAGACGTACTTCGTTTGTTTTGTCATTTATTTGTCCGCGGTTGCCCAGATCTCCTGCAATCTTCTGATTGCGGATTCCGGATCGTTATTTTGGCAAACGGCCCGCACCACGGAGAAGTTCCGGGCGCCGGCGCGTTTTACATTAGGTAAGTTTTCAAAATTAATGCCCCCTATCGCCACCGCCGG
Source organism: bacterium (assembly GCA_017650925.1). Lineage (GTDB taxonomy): Bacteria > Auribacterota > UBA3054 > UBA3054 > UBA3054 > UBA3054. The sequence goes on along the minus strand of JAGCDY010000067.1, from coordinate 2,574 downwards.
GCAGGGCGCCGCCTTGATCATCTCGGCGGCGCCCTCCACTCCCAGCGTCGGGTCAGGGATCGCTTTCGTAGGCGTCGCGTACACCGGCCCCACGCCGATGTAGTCAGGCGTGAATTCGCAGGCCGCCTGCACCTGGCCAAGGTTGTGCGTTGAAAGTCCGAAGATCTTGAGCCCCTGAAAGCGTGCCATAGCCAGCCTGAGCGGCATGTCGCCCTGGCCCAAATGGACACCGTCAGCCTCGCATTTCACCGCCAGCTCCGGATCGTCGTTCATTATGAACAGCGTTCCCGTTCCTTTCGTGACGGCCCGGACTTCCCTGGCTTCTTTGAGGACATCCTCGGGCGCAGCGTTCTTCATCCTCAGCTGGACGAAGCGCACGCCGCATCTGACGGCCGCCTCGGCGCACTTGGCGTAGCCGACCACAGGATCCGTCATCACAAGGTATAATCCGAAACCGTCTTCTATCTTCATTTCTTCAGATCCGCTTCCACAAGATCGGCGACCTTTTTGCCGCTTTTCAGCATGCCGCCGAAAATGGGTCCCATACGGAAGCCGCCCTGGACGTTGTTGGCCGCCATGCCGGAGGCGTAGAGGCCGGGATAGAGTTTCTTGGTGTTGATGAGCGTCGTCCTTTCGCCGTCTTCCATCCACATGGGCTTCTCGCCCATCACGCCGCCCGTGGGCGAATCGATCTTCACACCGGCCTTGCTGACGACCTTACGAACGATCTCGTTTGGATGTCCGGTGCCATCTATCAACGCCCTGGTGGTCACGACCAGCGGATCGACGTGCATTTCCAGCCTCACCACGGGATTCCAGTTGATGACCACGCCGCTGACAACGTCATTGTGCATGACCACGTCCTCTATCGTCACCGTATTGAAGATGACAGCGCCGGCATGGCGCGCTCCAAAAATAAGCCCGGAGGCCATTTCCACGCTATCCACGGTGTGGTAGCCTTTCTTGATGGGCACGGTGGTGATGCCGAATTCATGCAGGATCTTGGCCGCGTCGTCCTGGACGACCACTTCGTTCATGAGCATGCCGCCGCCCCAGATGCCGCCGCCGGGCGCCAGCTTTGATTCGAAGATGGCGACCTTAAGCCCTTTCTTGGCCAGATAATAAGCGGCCACCAGGCCGGAGGGCCCTGCGCCCGCGATGGCCACGTCGAGGGCCATGTTGTCCTGCAGCTTCTTGAAAAAACTCTTTACTATAGCTCCGGAAATAGTCTCTTCCATTACTTCTTTCTTCATATCGATTCCTCTTTATTTTTTCTCTAAAAGTTCTTTTATTCTCTTTGTTGTCCTGACCGCGCAGAATTCCTTTCCGCACATGGTGCAGTGATCCTCGTCGTGGCTTTCGGGCTCGCCCTTCATCCACCTTTCCTTGGCGGTCTCAGGGTCGAGCGCGCATTCGAACTGCTTGTCCCAGTTGAAATCGCGCCGCGCCTCCGACATCTTAAGATCGATGTCCGCGGCGCCCGGGAAGCCCCTGGCCACGTCGCCGGCGTGCGCGGCTATTTTGTAAGCTACACAGCCTTGCTTGACGTCCTCCTCGGTAGGCAAACCGAGATGCTCCGCCGGCGTAACGTAGCACAGAAGCGAAGCGCCGTAGGTGGCGGCCGCCGTCGCGCCGATGGCCGAGACCAAATGATCGTAGCCCGGAGCGATGTCCGTGACAACGGGACCGAGCACATAGAAGGGAGCGCCGAAACAGAGTTCCTGCTCTTTTTCCATGTTCATCTTTATCTCGTTGAAAGGAATGTGGCCCGGCCCTTCCACCATGACCTGCACGCCTCTTTCGCGGCAAGCTTTGACCAGTTCTCCCAGAACGGAAAGCTCCTCAAACTGCGCCTCGTCGGAAGCGTCGGCCAAACAGCCGGGCCTAAGCCCGTCTCCCAGTGAGACCGTCACGTCGTACTTGACGAGAATATCTAATACCTTGTCCCAATTCTCGTAGAGAGGATTTTCCTTGTCATGCTCGAGCATCCACTCCGCCATAAGGGATCCGCCTCTGGAAACGATCCCCATGACGCGCTTCATGGCCAAGGGAATATGCCTGCGCAATAATCCCGCGTGCAGCGTCATGAAATCCACGCCCTGTTCCGCCTGTTCCTCTATCACGTCCAAAAGCAAACTCATGTCCATTTTGGGAACGCTGCCCTCAAGACGCGAAACGGTCTCGTAAACAGGCACGGTCCCCAAAGGCACGGGCGAATTTTTGATCATCTCTTTGCGAATATAAGAGACATCTTTCCCCACGGTCAGATCCATGACGAAATCCGCGCCGTATTTTAGCGACACCTCGAGTTTCTTGAGTTCCTCTTTAAGCGAGGAACGATCTTTAGAACAGCCTAAGTTGGCGTTTATTTTTGTCGTGAAGACCCTCCCTACGCCAACAGGCCGGCAATTTTTATGGGAGGGGTTAAAAGGGATGACGGCTCTTCCCGCCGCCACTTCAGCGAGGACTGTTTCCGGCGGCACATGCTCAAATTCCGCCACTGTCCTCATGGCATCAGTTATGACGCCCTCAATTGCACTTTGAAGTTGGGTCATATCCTTTTTCCTTACGCCG